>NZ_JBHVUQ010000450.1:0-1020 GCF_042884105.1 Streptomyces sp. NPDC058157 | reverse complement strand
GTCCCGCCCCTTCCCCTACGATCTTGAAAAATGCTGACATCCGACCGAGGGAGCAGGTCTTGACCACCCTGATCGTCTTCGACATCGACGGCACGCTGCTGCGCAGCGTCGCCCCCCACCAGGCCGCGTTCGCGGCGGCGCTGCGGGACTGCGGGCTCACGGACGTCGACTCGGCTTGGGGCGGCTACACCCACCACACGGACTCGTGGATCTTCCGCGAGGTCTTCCGGCACCACACGGGCCGGCTCCCCGACGAGGCGGAGCGCGGGCGGTTCGCCGCCCTGCTGCACGAGCACTTCCTGGCCGCCACCGCCCGCGAGGGCCTGGAGGAGATACCGGGCGCCGGATCCTTCCTGCGGGCACTCGCCGACGACGACGCGTACGCGGTGGCCTTCGCCACCGGCGGCCTGCGCGAGGTCACGGCGGCCAAGCTGGCCCCCCTGGAGGCGGGTGCGGCCGGGCCGGTGTCCACCGCGAGCGAGCACACCTTCCGCGAGCACCTGGTGCGCGAGGCCGTCCACCAGGCCGTCGAGCGGGCCGGGGGCGGCTTCGAGCGGGTGGTGTGCGTGGGCGACGGGCCGTGGGACGTACGGGCCGCGGTGGCCACGGGCAGCCAGTTCATCGGCATCGGCCCGGCCACGACGCCGTTCGGCGACTGGTTCCCGCGCACCCATCTGTTCGGCTCGTTCGACGAGGTCGACCCGGCGGCCGACTTCAGCCTGGTGCCGCCGCCCGGCCGGGTGCCCGCCGAGCCGGGCGGTGACCAGGTGTTCACCGCCCGCCCGGCGCCGTGCCCCTGCTGGAACTGATCGCACGCTCACACCCCGGCCCGCTGTTCGACGACCCGGCACAGCTGCTCGAAGCGGCCCGCGCCGGTGAGGCTCGCGGCGGGCAGGCGGACGCCGAACTCCGCCTCGACCGCGAGCACGATCTGCAGCTGGGCCAGTGAGTCCCAGCCGGGGGTGAGCCCGACCCCGCCGCCGCGCACGTCGGCGGCGGGGCCCAGCACCGTCCGTACGG
>NZ_JBHVUQ010000449.1:0-1033 GCF_042884105.1 Streptomyces sp. NPDC058157 | reverse complement strand
GCGCCGGAGCCGTCCGCCGGTTCCTGCCCGGTCCCGGCTCCGGCCCGCTCGGCTGCGTCGTCCCGCTCGCGTCCGGGCCGCCGCCCTTCCCCCCGCCCGCCCGTCTCCCCGGGGGCCGGCGCCGGCAGGTCCGGGGTCTTCGCTCCGGGAGGGGGACCGTCCGGAGGCCGGTCCCCCTCGCCCGCCGCGTTCCTCCGTGTCATCGGGGGCCTCCTTCCGTGGCCGGTCACGTTCGCCCGAGCGGCTGCCCGCATCCGACCGGCGCAAACGAGCCGAATCCCCGCCGGCGGTGGACCGTGGAGGTCCGGGGTAGACGACGACCGGGAGGACCGGCAGGACCGGGAGGAAGGGAGGCGGCGCGATGTCCAGGTCCAGTGGTGAGGTGTTCGGGGCGCCGGTCTGCGTGAGCCTGGCCACCCACGACCTCGACGCGGCCGAGGCCTTTTACGGGGACGTCCTGGGCTGGCGGTTCCGCCGCAGCAGGCTCGGTGAGGAGTTCCGGGTGGGCTGCGCCGACGGAGTCCCGGTGGCCGGGATCGCCGCCGTCGTCCCGCGCCTGGGCGTGCCCATGGCCTGGACGCCGTACTTCGCCGTCGCCGACGCCGACGAGACGGCGTCCCGCATCCGCGAGCGCGGCGCCACCACCGCCGTCGGCCCCCTGGCCTTCGCCACCGGACGGGCCGCGCTCGCCGCCGACCGGGACGGCGCGGTCTTCGGGTTCTGGGAGGGCGAGGTCGGGCCCGAGCGGTGGCCGGACCGCGACGGCCCCGTATGGGTCGAGCTGAAGGCGCGCGACGCGTACGCCTCAGCCGTCTTCTACGGCGAGGTCCTCGACTGGGCCGCCGAGCTGCCCGGCGCCCTCGACGTCGCCTACGAGCAGGACCACGTCGTGGTCCGCCGCCACAACCGCACCGTGGCCAGGATCGACGCCGGAGCCGTCGAGGCCGCCCCCGACCCCCGGGCCCGGCCGCGCTGGGAGGTCCACTTCGCCGTCCCCGACCTGGACGAGGCCGCCGACCGGGCCGTCCGGGCC
>NZ_JBHVUQ010000448.1:0-1038 GCF_042884105.1 Streptomyces sp. NPDC058157 | reverse complement strand
GTCGCTTCGCGATGGCCTTCGGCCACCCTTGACAGACCGTCCCGCCACGAAAAGCCGAAGACTGCCGGGAACCCCCCAAAGGAACGGGACGGATGGTGGACGGGCATGCGGCCGGATCAGCGACCAGGCGGGGTCGTCGGGGGTCGGCAGACCGGGCATCCGGGCCGCGGTGAATCCCCTTCGGGGCCTCCCCCCGCGTCAGATCGCTACGCGCTCCTCCCGTCTCGGCGTCCGCCGCCCGCCTGGGGTCGATACCCGCACCAAATGCCGAACGGACCGGCATCCGGCGCCGGGGGCGCGTCAGATCGCTACGCGCTCCTCTTTCCTCGGCGTCCGCCGGCCGTCTGGAGATGCTGCACTACTGCCGAACGGGTCGGCCTCAACGCACGCTCCACGCGCTGATCGAGGGGAGTGGGACCCGGAAGGATTCGCCCAGTGCGGCGGGAAGGCTGCTGGAGCCGGAGATCAGCTGGCAGCCCTGGAGGTGGAGGAAGGCCGGGGGGTACTCGGGCGTCTCCCCGGCCTCACGGCTGAAGTCCTCGGCGAAGCGGAGGTCGGGCAGACCGGTGTCGGAGAGCTGACCGGCGAGATGAGTCGCCCAGTGCCGATGGGCCGCGATCCGGCCCGTTATCACCACGCCCTGCGCCACGACGGTGATGCGCGGGCCTTCCCCCTCCATCTCCGTCCGGTTGATCAGATCGATGAGCAGGTCGTCTCGTGTGGTCATGCCCCGAACTGTAATGATCATGAAGGCGTCCGCCATCGGCCCCAGACGGCCGTCGGACGCCGAGATCAGAGGAGCGCGTAGCGATCTGGGGCGTGAGGGCGGCCCCGGAGGGCAGTCGCATCTGCCCGGATGGATGTCTGCCGGGCCCCGACCTGCCCGCCTGGTCGCTGATCTGGCCGCATGTCCATCTCCGGACCGTCCCGTTCCTTTGGGGGTTTCCCGGCAGTCTTCGTTTTTCCGTGGCGGGACGGGCTGTCAAGAGTGGAGCGCAGCGACATCGCGTAGCGACGCGACGAAGGAGCGCTCTTGAC
>NZ_JBHVUQ010000447.1:0-1040 GCF_042884105.1 Streptomyces sp. NPDC058157 | reverse complement strand
GGGGAGCGGAGGGGCCGGGGCCGGCGGGTCCGGCCACTTCGGGCACGGCCACCTCGGGCACGGCCACCTCGGGCACGGCCACCTCGGGCACGGCCACCTCGGGCACGGCCACGGTGAGTCGGCGGCCGTCGGGGGCGGGGCCCGCCGCGCAGGCGGGGCAGGGGGCGGTGAGGTGGGAGCGGACGGGGCCGGGGAAGGCGCGCAGGAGGCTGCCCGCGACACCGGCGGCGGCGTCGAGCAGTCCGCAGGCACCGCGCCCGCGCAGCCCGCGCGACCAGCGCAGCAGGGCGTCGGCGGTGTCCGGGCCGGCGGCGCCGGCGGCGAGGGAGCGCAGGGCGTCCGCGACGGCCGCGGTGCCGGAGACGCACACGCCGCACTGCCGCGCGCTCTCGGCGGCGAGGTGGGCGGCCGCGTCGGCGGCGGTGGCCACCGGGCAGTCCCCGGGGCCGAGGAAGCGGATCGCTCCGCAGCCCAGGGAGGTGCCGGCGGCGGCGAGGGCGCCGGGTTCGAGGGGGAGGTCCAGGGCGGCGGCGCCGACGAGGCCGCCGAACAGGCCGCCCATCAGGGCCCCGGCCGCGCGGGGGCCGCCGAGCGCCCCGGCCAGGGCGCGCAGGGGGGTTCCGTACGGCACTTCGGCCAGGACGGCGGTGGCGCCGTGGCCGGAGAGGGTGACCAGGGTGGCTCCGGCGATGGTGAGGGACAGTGCGGGCCGGGCGGCGGTGAGGGCGATCCGGGCGAGGGTCTCGACGTTGGAGACCAGGGTCGGGGCCCCGCCGACGCCCCGTTCGTAGGGGCGGGGCGGTTTGGGTGCGGGCAGGGCGGGGCCGCCGTCGATCCTGCGGACCACCGCGGTCTCCTCGCCGGCCACGTAGGCGTGGCCGGTCTCGACCACCTCCACGGGCAGCGGCGGCGGGTGTTCGGCCAGGGCCCGGCGCACGCTCCGGCCCGCGGCCGGGTCGGAGAGGTAGACGTAGCCGCGTACGGCGCCGGTGACGGCGGCCGCGCGGGCCAGCCCGTCGAGGACCAGGTGCGGCCGGGCC
>NZ_JBHVUQ010000446.1:0-1095 GCF_042884105.1 Streptomyces sp. NPDC058157 | reverse complement strand
CTACGAGCGGTACGCCGGGTTCCGTACGGCCCTCGACACGCTGTGCGCCGTGGCCGGACCGGACACGGCCGCCCTGCTGTACGGGACGCACCCGGCCCGCGGCGGGGCGGCGGCGGAGGCCGTGCGGCGGCTCGGCGCCACCGAGGTCTGCCAGCCGGTGCTGGGCGCCGTCCAGCTCGCCGCCACCGCCCTCCTCGCCGACTGCGGGATCACCCCGGACCTGACCCTCGGCCACAGCGTCGGGGAGTTCGCGGCGGCGGCCGCCGCCGGGGCGCTGAACGGAGAGGACACCGTGCGGCTGCTGGCCGGGCGGGGTGCGGCGATGCGGCGGGCGACGGAGGGCGGTCCTCCGGGCGGGATGCTCGCCGTGCAGACGGACGAGGAGACCTGCCGGCGGCTGGTGGAGGGGATCGACGGGGTCTGGCCCGCCTGCTTCAACGAGCAGCGCCAGATCGTGGTCAGCGGCACCGTGCGGGGCCTGGCCGCGCTGCGGGAGGCCTGCGCCGGGGCCGGGGTGGTCACGGTGGCGCTGGAGGTGGCGGGGGCCTTCCACTCGCCGCTGCTGGCGGCCGCCGAGGACGAGGTGCGCGCGGTGCTCGCCGCCCGGCGGATCACCGCCCCCGTGGTGCCGTTCGTCTCCTCGGTGGACGGGGAGCTCCGCGCGGATCCGGCCGCGCTGCGCGAGCTGTGGGCCCGGCACGCGTCCGGGCCGGTCCGCTTCGGCGACGCGGTCCGCACCGCCTACGGGCAGGGGGCGCGCGTGTTCCTCCAGGTGAACGGGGGCGGCTCGCTGCTCACCGCGGTCCGCCGCACCCTCTACCACCACGACGACGTGCACCTCTTCGCCGCCGACGCGGTGGAACGGGAGGACGGCCGCGGCTTCGTCCGGACCCTGGCCCGGCTCGCGGTCCTGGGCGTCCCGGTCGACCCGCGGGGCCTGGTCCCGGCCGAGCAGCGCCGGCTGCTGGACCTGCCCCCGGCGGAGCTGGACACCCAGTCCTACTGGGTACCGGGCGCACGCCCCGGCCCGCGCACCGCGGTCCCGCCCGTGCAGCCGCCGTCGGACGACACCCCGTACGAACTCCTGCGCATGAT
>NZ_JBHVUQ010000445.1:0-1108 GCF_042884105.1 Streptomyces sp. NPDC058157 | reverse complement strand
GTGACTCCTCCGTGCGGGGTGCGGCGGTCGGTGTCGGTGTGCGCTTGCGGCGTGCGGTGCCGGGCCCGCGGTGGCGGGGCGGGCCGACTGCGGACAGCCGGGCGCGGCGGGGAGCCGGGCTCGGGCTGACCGATTGGACAGTCAGATTGCTGGCTCGTTTCCGCCGGGTCAAGACTTGTTCACTGACCGATCGGTCAGCTAGCTTGGTTGTTGCCTGACCGATCGGTCAGTAAACGTGCTTTCCTGTCACCGCACGCGCTTTGGTCCACATTCCTCCTGGTCAACGGGGGTACGGACCGACCCGCCCGGTCTGCCCGGCCCTCGCCCGGGCCCCCCACCCCACACCCCCGCACCCCCGCGATCTCCCTCCGGAGGCACGCATGAGCGGTCGTCGGCGTCTGGACTGGCTCGGACTCACCCCCGAACCGGAACGAGAACTCCCCGGGGCGGTCGCCGCCCTGCGCGCCGCCTCCACCGGCGCCTCCCCGAGCGCCTACACCTCCCCAGGCTCCTGCGCCGCCCCCGCCCCGCGGTCGCGGGACCCGGCGCGGGCCGAACGGCACCGCGTCGAGCAGCTGCTGCTGCGCGGCGGCCGGCGCGCCTGGCTGCGCTACCTCGCCGAGGTCACCGCCCTGGTGACCTCGGTCGCCGCCGGATCCCGGCCGGGCGACCCCGCCGCCGCCCTCCTCGCCGGTGAGGTCGTCCTCGACCACCACCGCATGCTCATCGGCCTCCCGGGACCGGGATACGGCCGCACCGCACGGGACCGCTCCGCGCTGGAGGACGCCGTACGGACCCTGCGCACCCGCACCCCGGAAGGAACCCGCCCGTGACCACGATCCGACTCCCGGGGGCGCCGCCGCCCGGCGGCGTCCTCGGGACGGCCCCGCACCGGGTCGAGAGCGCCGCCGCCTACCGCGCCGCGGGCGGCTACGCCCCCGCCGCCGGGCCGGAGGAACTCCTCGCCCGCCTCACCGGCTCCGGACTGCGCGGCCGCGGCGGCGCCGCCTTCCCCGCCGCCGTCAAGCTGCGCTCCGTACGCGAGGCCGGCGGCGCCCCCGTCGTCGTCGCCAACGGCGAGGAGGGGGAGCCCGGTTCGGCCAAGGAC
>NZ_JBHVUQ010000444.1:0-1178 GCF_042884105.1 Streptomyces sp. NPDC058157 | reverse complement strand
GTACTGCTGGCCGTCGCGGTGGGGTTCGCCGCCCAGCCCCGCCCGGATCCCGCCGCCGTGCGCCGCCGGGCCGAGGCGCTGCTCGGCGGGGCCTCGCCGCCGGGGGTCTCGCCGCCCGGGGGCTGGCCGCCCGGGCGGGACGGGGTGGTTCGGGGGTCCGGTCCGCCAGGGGCTGGGGCCGGGCCGTCGGCGTCGGGGGCCGGGGGCGGGGAGCCTCCGGTGGGGGAGGCCGAGGGGCAGGCGGTGGTCGGGCGGTGGCCGGCGGTGCGGGAGCGGCTGCCGGTGTGGGTGCAGGCCCGGTGCGGGGTGGAGCCCAGGGCCGTGGCCGCCGTGGGGGTGGTGCTGGCCGTCGCGGTGGGGTTCGCCGCCCAGCAGTACTGGTCGGCCCGGCCGCAGCCGGTGACGGCGCCCGCGGTGCTCGCCCCCGCGCCGCAGGCGACCCCGTCCCCGCCCCTGTCCCCGGTCGCGGGAGCGGGCCCGGGGGGTCCGGGCGGGCGCATCGTGGTGGACGTCGGCGGAAAGGTCCGTGAGCCCGGCGTGCTGCGGCTGCCCGGGGGCTCACGGGTGGAGGACGCGCTGGCCGCCGCCGGGGGAGTGCGGCCGGGTACGGACACCACCGGGCTGAACCGGGCCCGGGTGCTGGTGGACGGGGAGCAGGTCCTGGTCGGGGTCGGCGCGCCGCCCGCGCCGGGCGGCGGGGGCTTCGGGGGCGGTGCCGGCCCCGGTCCGCTGAGCCTCGGCAGTGCGACCGCCGAGCAGCTGGACGGGCTGCCGGGGGTCGGTCCGGTGCTGGCCCGGCACATCGTGGAGTTCCGCACCGCCCGGGGCGGGTTCCGGGCCGTGGAGGACCTCCGGCAGGTCGACGGCATCGGCGAGCGCAGGTTCGCCGAGCTCCGGAAGCTGGTCCGGCTGTGAGCGCCGTCGGGCCGGGCGACGCCGGGGGCGAGCGGGCCGGGCCGGCGGACCTGCGGCTGGTGGGGCCCGCCCTGGCGGCGTGGGGCGCGGCCGCCGTCGGGCTCGGGGTGCCGGCCGGGTGGTGCGCCGTCGGGGCGGGGGTCGCGGTGGCCGGTGCGGGGGTGCTGCTGGTGGCGGGGTGCCGTGGTGCGCGGCCCGGGTGGCGGGTCGGTCCGGCCGTGGCGGCCGCGCTGCTCTGCGCCGCCGCCGGGGCGGGGGTGGCC
>NZ_JBHVUQ010000443.1:0-1204 GCF_042884105.1 Streptomyces sp. NPDC058157 | reverse complement strand
GCCCCTGCCCCTGCCCCTGCCCCTACACCTCTCCCCTCACCGACCGGAGGACCCTGTGTCGACCCCTGCCCTTTCCCGCCGCGCCATGCTGCGCTCCCTCGCGGGGGCGAGCGCGCTCGCCCTCGGCCTGACCACCTGTTCCGCGCTCGACGACGCGGCCGAGGACGGCCCCGAGACCCCGGGCGCCGGCGGGGGGAACGGGCGCCGGCTCGGCGCCGAGTGGGAGAAGCACACCCGGACGTTCATGGCCTGGCCCGCGTCCGAGAACGTCTGGGGCGACCAGCTGGCCGGTGTACGGGGGGACATCGCCGGTCTCGCGGCCGCCATCGGCGCCCGCGAGCCGGTGGTGCTCATGGCCCGGCCGGATCAGGCGGACGCCGCCCAGCAGGCGTGCGGGGGCGACGTGGAGGTGATCCCGCTCGCGGTCGACGACCTGTGGGCCCGGGACACGGCGCCGGTCTTCGTGGAGGAGGGCGGCAAGGTCAAGGGGGTCGACTTCAACTTCAGCGGCTGGGGCGGCAAGCAGGAGCACGGCAACGACGGCAAGGTGGCCCGGGCCCTGCTGACGAAGTACGGCCTCGAACGGATCGAGACGCCGCTTGTCGCCGAGGGCGGCTCCTTCGAGACCGACGGCCTCGGCACCCTGGTGCTCACCGAGAGCTCCGTGGTCAACTCCAACCGCAACCCCGGCATGAGCCGCGACCGGATCGAGGCGGAGCTGAAGAAGGCCTTCGGCGTGACCAAGGTGATCTGGCTGGCCGGGGTGAAGGGCAAGGACATCACCGACGCGCACGTGGACTGCCTGATGCGGTTCGTGGCGCCCGGCGTGGTGCTGCTGGACAAGGCCTTCCCGGGCACCCCGGCCGACGTGTGGTCGCGCTCGGCCGACCAGGCGAAGTCCGTCCTCAAGGACGCCACCGACGCACGGGGCAAGAAGATCCAGGTCATCGAGCTGTCCCAGCCCGACCCCGACCGGATCACCGGCCGGGGCGACGCCTTCGTCTCCTCGTACATGAACTTCTACATCGGCGCCAAGGGCGTGTACCTGCCCCGGTTCGGCGACGCCCGGGCCGACGACCGGGCGCAGCAGGTCATGAAGGAGCACTTCCCCGACCGCGAGATCGTCCCCGTGAAGATCGACGCCATCGCCTCGGGCGGCGGCGGCATCCACTGCGCCACCCACGACCAGCCCGCCGTCGCCGGC
>NZ_JBHVUQ010000442.1:0-1215 GCF_042884105.1 Streptomyces sp. NPDC058157 | reverse complement strand
GGGTGGGGGACACCGACACCCTCCCGCAGCCCGAGCCACCGCCGCACGCATCAGCCGCACCCGTACCCGCAGCACCCGTACCGCCGAGGAGACCCACCCGTGAGCGACCACCACGCCGAGTACGCCGCGTGGAGCGAGCCCGACGGCCCGTCGGTCCCGGCCGCCGCGCCCGCCCCGGCCGCCCCCGCGCTGACCCCGGCCGACGCCGCCGACGCGGCCCGCCTCGTCGGGTTCGGGCTCCAGCCCAAGCTGCTCCCCGCCCGCGACGCCGAGTACGCCGAACTGCTGCGCCGCTACCGCGAGGACCCCGGCTTCGGCCGGCTCGCCGACGCCGTCGCCACCGGGCTCGGCCTCGTCGTCCTGGAGGTCTCCCCGCGCGCCGGCATGGCCGTCGCAGCCGGCGAGGACTCCGTGTTCGCCGTCCGCATGGGCGACTACGCCCGCCGCACCGCCGCCGACGGCGGCGACCGCTTCCTCCACGGCCTCGCCCACCTCGCCGTCGCCGCCCTCGCCTTCCCCCGCCCCGAGGACCTCGCCGACGACGGCTACATCGGCCGGATCACCGTCAACGGCGTCGACGCCTTCGTCCGGCAGACCTGCCGCCGCCTCGAAGAACGCGCCGAGGAGCTCGGCGAGAACACCGACCCCGCCTCCGACGCCCCCGGCCTGGAGGCCGCCTGGCGCGTCTACGCCCGCCGCAGCGCGACCGGCGCCACCAAGGACGCCCGCCGCCTCGCCGGCTCCACCACCGGCATCGTCGGCAAGGCCGCCGCCTTCCTCACCGAGTCCGGCTTCCTCCAGCGCACCGGCGACGACGCCGGCGGCACCTACCGCACCACCCCCCGCTACCAGCTCCAGGTCCGCGACATGGCGGGCAGCGCGGCCATGGCCGAACTCCTGGAACTCGGCGTGGTGCCCGTCAGCGACGGCACCGCCACCCTCCTGCCGCCGCCCGAGGGCGACGACCTGGAACTCGCCGCCGACGCCGGCCTGCCGTTCCACGCCTGACCCGCCCCGCCCCGTTCCACGTACCGAGACACACCGAGAAACAACGAGAGTCCGCCGCCATGTACGAGCTGTCCCGGATCCGCCTCTACTCCATCGGGCCCGCCGGCGCACGCTACGCCGACACCGTGCTCGACCTGCGCGGAGTCGGCGAGCCGGTACCCCACCCGGCGCCCACCCAGGCGGAGTTCTTCGAGGACGAGCCCACCG
>NZ_JBHVUQ010000441.1:0-1285 GCF_042884105.1 Streptomyces sp. NPDC058157 | reverse complement strand
GCCCGGCTGCGCGCTCGGCGGTGTCGGCGCAGGCTCGGCAGCGGTGTCGGTGAGGTGCCCCGGACGCGGGGACGGCACCGTTCCGGACACCGCGCCGCCGGCCGGTCCGCCCGGCTGCGGGCGGGCCGGGGCCGTGGCGTTCGCGCCCGTGACCTCCGGCTCCGCCGGACGCACGGGCAGCGGGAGTTCCTTGAGGGCGCCCAGGCCCGCCGCGTCGGCGGCGGCCCAGAGGGCGAGCAGCGCGGCCGGTGCGTCGAGGGTGAGGTCGGGCCGCTCGCCCAGGCGCTCGGCCACCGTGTCCAGCAGCCGGTCCCGCGCGGCCGGGGACAGCGCGTCGAACCCCGCCCGCAGCGCGGGCAGCCGCTGCAGGAAGGCCTCGTCGGCCAGGCCGTCCACCCGGTCCAGCAGCGGGGTCAGTGCGGCCGGGGAGGTTTCCAGCAGCGGCCCGGCCGCGGTGAGCAGCCCGGCGAGCCGGCGGGCCAGGGTGCGCCGCCCGTCGGCCGTGGCGGCCCCGTCCACCCAGGCGGCGGCGCGGGCGCCGAGCCCGGCCGCCGGGTCCAGGTCCAGCAGCACCCGCACGGCCGACGCGGCCCCCCGCATCAACGGGCTCCCGCCCTCGGCGAGTTCCGCCAGGGCGGCGTCCATCCGCACGCCCAGCCCGCGCGCCGCGGCACGGTCGGAGAGGGCCACCAGGGCGGCCGCGTCGGCGGGGTCGTCACTGCCGGCGAGACCCGGCAACGACCGTACGGCGGCGTCCAGCAGATCGCCGGCCAGCGCCCCGGCGGCGGCCCGGGCCCCGGCGGAGGTGCCGGGCAGGTGGCCGCGCCGCAGCCCTTCCAACAGGTCGACGGCCTCCAGGAGTTCCGCCACCCCGGCGGTCTCCGGCAGCACGGCGGCCGCCTCCTCCAGTCGTACGTCGACCAGCTCGGGCAGGTCGCAGCGCGCGGCGGCCTCCAGGCCGGCCAGCACCTGCGCGGCGGTCGGGCCGCCCTCGGCGGCCTCGCGGCGTGCGAGGTCGCGCAGCGTACCCGCGGCCGCCTGGGCGGCGGTGACGCCGCGGACCCCCGCCAGGTCCAGGCGGGCCGGGACCGCGGGGGTCCAGGACAGCCGCCACTTGCTCCCCAGGGCGGTGCCGTCACCGGTGGCGGCCACGTCCACGGGCTCGCCGTACGAGGCCCCGCAGACCAGCAGGCGCCGGAGCAGCACCTCGCGGCGCCCGTCGAGCTCGGAGCGCAGGGGGTCGAGGCGCACCTCGCGCGGCGCCGGGTCCTCGGGGGACGGCAGC
>NZ_JBHVUQ010000440.1:0-1379 GCF_042884105.1 Streptomyces sp. NPDC058157 | reverse complement strand
CAACGCCCTGAACAACACCGACGGCCCCGCCGCCGCCCTCACCATCCGCGCCACCACCGCCTACGGCGACATCACCGCCCGCAGCATCTGACCGGCCCCGCCCCGCACGCACCCCGCACGCACCCCGCCCTCAGACTCAAGGAGCGAACCACCATGACCGACGACCGCCGCCACCACCGCCCCGAGCTCCAGCAGGCCCTCCAGGACATCGTCGACTCCGGCTGGGCCGGGGTGCAGCTGAGGGTGAACGATCCGCAGGGCGAGTGGGTCGGCAGTGCCGGGCTCGCCGAGCCGGGCGGGAGCGCCGCGCCGCCCACCGACGGGCACTTCCGGATCGGCAGCAACACCAAGGTCTTCACCGCGACCCTCGTGCTCCTCCTGGTGGCCGACGGCCGCCTGGAGCTCGACGGCCCGGTCGCCGAGCACCTCCCCGAGTACGGGCTGGACCCGCGGATCACCCCGCGGATGCTCCTCCAGCACACCAGCGGGCTGTTCAACTTCACCGGCGAGTACTACGAGGACGGGACGACCGCCCCGGGCATCGCCTGGGAGGGGCAGGAATGGGTGGACGACCTCTTCCGGACCTACCGCCCCGAGGAACTGGTCCGCCTCGCCCTGTCCCGGCCCGCGCGGTTCGAGCCGGGGACCGACTGGAGCTACTCCAACACCAACTACGTCCTGCTCCGCCTGCTGGTCGAGAAGGCCGCCGGCCGCGCCTTCGCCGAGGAGATGCGGCGCCGGATCCTCACCCCGCTGGGCCTGACCGGCACGGTGCTGCCGGAGGACTCGCCCGAGATCCCGGAGCCGCACGCCCGTGCCACGTACGTCTACCAGGACGGGGAGGAGTGGAAGACCCTCGACGTCACCCGCTCGAACCCCTCCTGGATCTCCGCCGCCGGTGACATGATCTCGACCACCCGTGACCTGCACGTCTTCTTCTCCGCCCTGATGGGCGGCCGGATCCTGCCCGCCGAACTGCTGGAGGAGATGCGCACGCCGCACCCCAAGCTGGGCTACGGCCTCGGGCTGTTCGTGCAGCGGACGGAGGACGGCCGCACCGTCTACACCCACAACGGCGGCATGTGGGGCTGGGGGGCGCTGATGTTCAGCTCGCCCGACGGCGCCACCACCTTCACCGCCTCCGTGACCTGCGGGGACGCCCGGCTCGACATGATGCGGGTGGGGGAGCTGTTCGGGGAGGCGCAGAAGCGGCTCGTCGCCGAGGTGTTCTGAGCGGGGAGGGACCGTGGGACACGACGGCGGAGGGGCGGGGCACGCACGTCCATTGGCGGCGACGCCCTGCCCCAGGCATTGGCGTCGCTGCGCGATACCCCGCAGGTGGCCGAGGCGGTCCTCCTCTCCACCTGCAACCGCACCGA
>NZ_JBHVUQ010000439.1:0-1391 GCF_042884105.1 Streptomyces sp. NPDC058157 | reverse complement strand
ACCTACTCGCTGTCGGACGTCCGCCCCGGCGGGCTCGCCCGCGCCCGGGGTGCCGGGGCCGCGTCCGTGGCCCTCGGCGGCGGGGTCCTCGACCACGCCGGACTCGCGCGCGGCGGCCTGCGCATCGCCGGGGCGACGGTCTCCGCCGACGGGCGGCTCGGCGCCGGGCGCGGGGTGCGGGCGACGCCCGTGCCGGGTGTGGCCTGGGACCGGGAGCCGCTCGCCGCACTGTTCGCCCGCCCGGCCGCCGAGGCCGTCGCCGAACTGCTCGCGCGGGACGCCGAACCCGGCCTGCTGGGCTGCGCCGTCCGGGTCGAGGGCGCGTCCGGCGAGCACCTCCTCGTACGGGAGCTGTCGCCCGACGGCACGGTACGGGCGGACGCGCCGCTGCTCCGGCTGGTCCCGGCGCACCCGCACCCGGAGCTGGCGCACACCGCCAACCTGCGCCGGCTGGCCGCCCGGCCGGGGCTGGCGCTGCGGGTCGTGGGCCGCCCGGACCCGGACCGGGCGGCCACGCTGCGGCCCCTCGCCGTGGGGCCGGTACCGGGGTCGGCGTACACGCTGCGGCTGCCGCCGGAGTGGCGGGACCGGGCCGACCTCGGCTACGACCGCCTCCAGGGCGGCCACGTCACCGGCGAGCCCCCCGCCGCCGCACCGGGCCCTCTCGTACCGGGCCCGGATCCGCTGGCCGACGCGCCCCTGTGGCGGGTGCGCCGGCTGCTGGAGGCGGGGGTCGCGGGCGGCCGCCGGGCGGTGGCGGAGTCGGCGCGCCGGCCCGCGCCGGAGGCCGGGTACGGGGCGCTGCGCCGGGCCGGGTTCACGGCGGCGGCGGACCTGGCCGCAGCCCTCGTCGCGGAGGCGGACCGGCGGCCCCGGGACGCCTTCGGCCGGCTCACCGACCCGTCGGCGGACGGGTACGCGTGGGCCTGGCTGGCGGCCTCGGCGCACCTGACGGCGGCACGGCGGTCGCTCGTGGCCGCGTCCTGGGCGTAGGCGGACGGGGGCGGGCGCGGGCCGGTGTAGGCCGTTCGGCTTGCGGACCCCACGGGGCCGGGGCACACAATGGGCGCTAACGGTGTGAAACTCGAATGAAATTGCATAAAACATGCACACCGTTCGAGTTTCGCGTTCCTGCGCCCGCCCGGTGGGAGGGGAATGTGAGTTCCGAACCGCTGTCAGAGCGTCCCACCGGCCCGCCCTCCGGCCCCCTCTCCGGGCGCCCGTCCGGAGACCAGGCCGGCCCCCCGCCACCGCCCCCGCCTTCGGGCGGCGGCCCGCCGTCGGGCCCCGGCGGCCCCGGTCCCGGCGGGCCGAGGCCGTCGTCCGGCGGGGACGGCCACCGCCCCTGGTGGCGGTCCGTGCCGCGGATCGCGGCGATCACCGCCGCCGTC
>NZ_JBHVUQ010000438.1:0-1415 GCF_042884105.1 Streptomyces sp. NPDC058157 | reverse complement strand
GCGGACGGGAGTCCTCCGTACTGCTCGCCCTCGGCACCCCCCGCCGGTCGCTGGCCCGGGCCGCCGCCGCGGAAGGAGCCGTGCTGATCGTCCTCGGGACCGCCGTCGGCACCGGGCTGGGCGTCGCCCTCGTCCACCTGATGGCACCCCTGGTCGTGCTGACCCCGGCCGCGCACCGGCCGTTCCCGCCCGTACGGGTGGACATGCCGGCGTGGCAGACCCTGCTGACGGCCGCCGCCATCGCGGCCGTCCCCCTGCTGTCGGCCGCCACCGGCGGCCCCCGGGGCCGCGACGTCGCCGCCCGGCTGCGCCCCGTGGAGGACATGTGACCACCCCGCCGCCCTCCGCGACCGAGAACCCCTCCGCGCCCGCCGCCCGGTCCGGCCCCCGGCCCGCGCCCTGGGTCAGGACCCGGCTGCGGGCCGCCCGGGCCGGCAGCCTGCTCGCCGCCGTGCTCGCGTTCGTCGCCGTCCTGCTGGCCGCCGCCCTGCCGCGCGCCCAGGACCGGGGCGCCGACCAGGCCCTGCGCTCCTTCCTCCAGCGCGGCGGGCCCGGCTACACCAGCCTGCTGGCCACCGCGCCGCCCCCGGAGGGCAACCAGGGCACCGACGCCCTCGACGCGACCCGGGCGACCCTGCTCGCGCACACCGGAGGCAGCTTCCAGGTCGACCCGGACACCGTGGTGTACGGCACCTGGACCGTCAAGGGCCGCGGCCTGCTGAACCCGGGACTCGCCGCCCCCTCCGGCCTGCCGCCCGTCATGCGCCTGCTGTACCTCCGCGACGCCCGGGCACACGTACGGCTGGTGGAGGGCCAGTGGCCGGCCGAGGCACCCGCCGCCGGCACGGCACCCGCCGCCCGCGGCGCCGCCGACGACGGGCCCGCGCTGCGGATCGCGCTCTCCCAGCGCGCAGCCCGGACCATCGGAGCCGGCCTCGGCACGGTCCTCACCACCTCGCCCGTGCCCGGCGGCGGTCCCCGCGCGGAGGTCGTCGGCCTCTACACCGTCCCGGACGAGACCGACGACTTCTGGACGGACCTGGGCTGCCTCGCCTTCGCCTGCGAGTACCACCAGGGCGAGAACAGCTACTGGGCGGCCGACGCCCTGGTCGGGGCCGCCGACCTGCCCCGCCTGGACGGCTGGAGCTCCACCGCCGAGGACTTCTGGCGGCTGCCGGTGGACACCGGCCGGCTGCGCGCGGACCGGCTCGGCGCGACCGAGCAGGACATCGCCTCGTACGTCACCGGGCCCGTCGCCACCGAACTCGTCACCCAGACCGGGCGCGAGATGCTGCGCACCAACTCCCGGCTGCCCGACCTGTTCACCCAGGCCAAGGCCCGCAGCCAGGCCGCGGCACCGCTGGCCGCGATCGGCCCCGCCGGGGTGGCGGGGGTCGCCCTCGTCGTGCTCTGCC
>NZ_JBHVUQ010000437.1:0-1416 GCF_042884105.1 Streptomyces sp. NPDC058157 | reverse complement strand
GCCGTCCTTCCCGCCGGCCCGGGAGTGGTCCGAGGAGCTGGAGTCGCTGTTCGGCGCCGACGTGCGGGAGGAGGTGCTCGCGGACGCGGCGGGCGCGGGCCGTACCGACGTACTGGCCCAGCTCGACCCGGCGTCCGTGCGGCCCTCCGTGGAACTGCTGACCTCCGTGCTCTCCCTGGCCGGCGGCATGCCCGAGCAGCAGCTCGCCCGGCTGCGGCCGCTGGTGAAGCGGCTGGTCGACGAGTTGGCGGCGCAGCTGGCCACCCGGGTCCGGCCGGCCCTGTCGGGCCTGTCCACCCCGAGCCCGACCCGCCGCCCCGGCGGCCGGCTCGATCTGGCGCGCACCCTGCGGGCCAACCTGGCGCACACGCGCCGCTTCGACGACGGCCGGGTGGTCGTGGTCCCGGAGCGGCCGGTGTTCAGCACCCGCGCCTCCCGCGAAGCGGACTGGCGGCTGATCCTGGTGGTGGACGTCTCCGGCTCGATGGAGGCCTCCGTGGTCTGGTCGGCGCTGACGGCGGCGGTGCTGGGCGGGGTCCCGACCCTGTCCACGCACTTCCTGGCCTTCTCCACCCAGGTCGTGGACCTGACCGGCCGGGTCGCCGACCCGCTCTCCCTCCTCCTGGAGGTCCGCGTCGGCGGCGGTACGCACATCGCGGCGGGCCTCGCGCACGCCCGGAGCCTGATCACGGTGCCGAGCCGCACCCTGGTCGTCGTGGTCAGCGACTTCGAGGAGGGCGCCCCGGTCGGCGGCCTGCTCGGGGAGGTCCGTGCGCTGGCCGCCTCCGGGGCCCATCTGCTCGGCTGCGCCGCACTCGACGATTCCGGCGCGCCCCGCTACTCGGTCCCGGTGGCGCGGCAGCTCGTCGCGGCCGGGATGCCGGTGGCCGCGCTCAGCCCTCTCGCCCTCGCCCGCTGGGTGGGCGACCGACTCCGTGGGGAGCCCTGATGACCAGCCCGCTGTTGCCGCCCGTCGCCGCCGAGGTGACGGCGGAGGCCGTGGAGGCCCTGAGCGCCCGGCTGCGCAAGAAGCTCGACGCGGCCGTGGAGGGCTGCCGGGACGGAGCGGAGGCCGGGGCGGAGGGGGGCGTCGTCGTTTCCTTCGGCGAGGACGCGGTGGTGACGCTGCGTCCGGGGGCGTCCGGGGTGGTGGAGGAGGCCGGGCAGGCCGTCTGCACCTGCCTGCTCGCCCCGCGCTGCCTGCACCGCGCGGCGGTCCTGACGGCGTCCCCGCTGGCGGAGGCGTCGCCCTGGCCGGGCGAGGGCGAGGGCGAGGCCGGGGGCCCGGATGCCGGTACCGCGTCGGACGCCGAGCGGCCCGGGCCGCCGCCCTGCGGGGCCGCTCCCCTACCCGCCCTTCCTCCGTTCCCCGGGCTCCGCCCGGACCCCGACACGGACCCCGCCGCCGGACAGGAG
>NZ_JBHVUQ010000436.1:0-1425 GCF_042884105.1 Streptomyces sp. NPDC058157 | reverse complement strand
CGCGTCGCTTCGCGATGGCCTTCGGCCACCCTTGACAGACCGACCCGCCCCGGAAAGACAAGGACTGCCGGGAAACCCCCAAAGGAACGGGACGGACGTTCCAGAGAGATACGGCCCCTCGGCGATGAGGCGGGCGGTCGGGCGCCGGCAGACCGGGCATCCGGCCCCATCAGCCGCAAGCGGCGTCGACGTCCGCGCCAGATCGCTACGCGCTCCTCATTTCTCGGCGTCCGCCGCCCGTCTGGGGCTGATACCTGCACGAAATGCCGAACAGAGCGGCATTCGGGATGGGCGGGCGCGTCAGATCGCTACGCGCTTCACCCGTCTCAGCGGCTGCGGGCCGTCTGGGGCTGGTCATAGGCGGGCTGGACGTGCGGACGACGTCCGCTGATACTCCGGAGAGCTACGCCGTGGGTGGGTCGGGTGACACGGAGTTGTCCGCGATACCCGCCTGTGGGCTTGGCCGTCGTGGCACGATGCACCGTGCCACGACATCGGGGAGGGCCATGGCCAGGCGTGACTACGAAGACGATCCCAGCGCCCCGGCGGCGAACAGTCTCGTGCCCGCCGCCTCCGCCGTCGTCGTGGGTGAGGACGGCCGGGTGCTGCTCCAGCGCCGGACCGACAACGGAATGTGGGCCCTGCCCGGCGGCCGGATGGAGCTCGGCGAGTCCCTCGCGGACTGCGCGATCCGGGAGACCTACGAGGAGACCGGCATCGTCGTCGAGGTCACCGGCATCGTCGGTACCTACACCAACCCCGGCCACGTATTCGCCTACGACGATGGAGAAGTCAGCCAGGAGTTCTCCATCTGCCTGCTCGCACGTCCCACCGGTGGCTCCCTCCGCACCTCGGACGAGTCCTTCGAAGTCCGCTGGTTCGCGCCCCAGGAGACGGATGGGCTGGCCATGGTCCCCAGCATCCGCAAGCGCCTCGACGACTGGCGGGCCGGGCACGGCCCAGCTATCCGATAAGGACTGGCACGCGCGCCGACCTGGTGGTCATCTGGTGCGGATATCAGCCCCAGACGGTCGAAAGACGCTGAGGAAAGAGAAGCGCGTAGCGATGTGTCGCGCCCACGGCCCCGGATGACGAATCCGTTGTCCTTCGGCGACAGCAGCGACCCCAGGCGGCCGGTAGACGCTGAGACGGGAGGAGCGCGTAGCGATCTGGGGCGTGGGGGCGGTCCCGCAGGGGATGGTTGTCGGCCCGGATGCCCGGCGAGGTGGCCCCCGACCACCCCGACGGATCCCTGATCCGGCTGTATGTCTATTGATCCTCCGTCCCGTTCCTTTGGGGGTTTCCCGGCAGTCTTCGGCTTTTCGTGGCGGGACGGTCTGTCAAGGGTGGCCGAAGGCCATCGCGTAGCGACGCGACGAAGGAGCGCCCTTGACAGGCCGGCCCGACACGGAAGGACAGTGGGAC
>NZ_JBHVUQ010000435.1:0-1426 GCF_042884105.1 Streptomyces sp. NPDC058157 | reverse complement strand
GCCGGCCCCCGTGCGGGTTCGGCGGGGGAGTCCATCGACACGACCACGAGGAGGACCGAGCCCCATGCCACGGACGACAGCCGCCCCGCCGGGCCCGCAGGACGCCCCGCCCCCCGGCCCGGGCGGCGGCCCGGCGGCGCCCGTCGGGCGGGACGCCGAAGACCGGCTGCTGCGCGGCCTGCTGGCCGACCTGCGGCGCGGCCGGCCCGCGCTCGTCGAGGTCGGCGGACCGCCCGGCATCGGACGCAGCACGCTGCTGGACCACGCCGCGGCCCTCGCCACCGGAGCCGGCATCAGGGTCGCCGCCGCCGCGGCCTCGCCCGACGAGACCTGCCTGCCCCACGGGATCGCCGCCCAGCTCCTCAGCCAACTGCTCCCCGCGACCACCCCCGCCGGGCCCGACCTCCCGCGCGGCCCCGCCCGCCCCGACGACCTGTGCACCGCCTTCCTCGCCGCCGCCCGCAGCCGCCCCCTGCTGCTCGTCGTCGACGACACCCAGTGGGCCGACACGCCGTCGCTGCGCGGGCTCCAGGCGCTGGCCCGGCGGCTGGCCGGCGTGCCGCTGATGCTGCTCACCTCCCGCAACGGCGCCGCTCCGCCCGGTCCGTACGACCGGATCGAGCCCTGCCCGCTGGCCGACGGCCGCTCCGTGGCCCGGCACGTGCTGGAGCTGCCCCCGCTGCCGACCGAAGCCGTCGGCCGGCTCCTCGCCGACCTCTGGCCCGGGGCCGTGGACGCCGCCTTCCTGACGGAGGCCGCCCGCCGCCTCGACGGGAACCCCGCCCTGCTGCGGTCGGTCACCGCCCGGTTCCTCCGCCACGGCTGGACCCCGCACACCGGCCACCTCGCCGACCTCGCGGAGAGCACGGTGGAGGCCGTCCGGGAGCGCACGGTGCGCACCCTGCCCCTGCTGCCCGCGGAACTCCTCGGCGTCCTGCGCGCGATCGCCGTCGCCGGACCCGACTGCACCCCCAGCCTGATCGAAGCGCTCGCCGCCGGCCCCCGCGCCCCGGGCACGGCCCGGGCCCTGAGCCTGCTGTCCGGCACCGGGCTGCTCGCCGACGGCCCCCGCCCCGCCCTGCGCAGCGGGGCCGCCGCGCGGGCCGTCCTGGCCGGCCTCGGCACGGAGCAGCGGGAGGAACTGCACGCCCGGGCCGCCGCATGGGCCCACCGGGCGGCCCTGTCCGACCGCGCCGTGACCCGGATGCTGCTGGGCTCCGGCCCCGTCGGCGCCCCCTGGGCGGTGGCGGCCCTGCGCCGCCGGGCCGCCGCGGACCGGGCGGCCGGCCGGCACGCCGCGGCCGTCCGGCTGCTGGAACGGGCCCTGCGCGAGCCGGTGCCCGAAGCGCTGCGGGTCCGGCTGCTGACCGAGCTGGCCACCGCCGTGCTCCCCACCGGGCCCGAGGCCGCGAGCCGCCACCTGTAC
>NZ_JBHVUQ010000434.1:0-1480 GCF_042884105.1 Streptomyces sp. NPDC058157 | reverse complement strand
GCCCCGCCGCCCCCCCGCGGGGGGCCCGGCGCTCCGGGGCGTGGGTGTGGCGGGCGGGTCAGGCCGTGGCCGGCTCCGCGGCGGCGGGAGCGGCCGGGGTGCCGGTCTCCGTCTCCGGCCGGGGGATGCGGTGCAGGCCCCGGCGGTCGTAGAAGGCGGTGACGGCGAAGCCGAAGGCCAGGGCGGCGACCAGGGCGACGCCCAGGGAGGTCCAGGCCCGGGTCAGGCCCGCGTCGGCCTGGGCGCCGTAGTAGAGCAGGGAGCGCATGCCCTCGGTGATCTGGCGCAGCGGCTCGAACTCGGAGAGGCCCCGGAAGAAGCCCGGCAGTGCCTGGAGCGGGACCGTGGCGCCGGAGGAGGGGACGGCCATGGCGACGAAGACGACGGTGGCCAGCAGCATGCCGGGGGTGCCGAAGGCGGCGAAGAGGGCGAGGCTGCCGATGCCGACGACGGCGATGGTGGCGACCGAGTAGATCCACAGGTGGCCCAGGTGGGAGGCGTCCATGTCGAGGATGCCGACGGTGGCGGCCTCGACGAGGGAGCCCATCACCACGGACAGGCCGAGCATCAGCGTCATGCCGATGGCCAGGGTGCGGACGCGGCTGGTGTGCTGGACGGGCTCGCGCTTGCGGAAGGGGCCGAAGTCGGTGTGCAGGTAGCCGAGGGCGGTGTCGACCTGGGAGTTGACCAGGTTGGCGCCGAGCATGCCGCAGACGACGAGGACGAGCGCGTAGTAGAAGGCGCTCAGGCCCATGGCGCTGCGGGCGCCGAGCGGGTGGCCGTCGGCGACGGTGACGGTGACCGGGTCGGCGAGCTTGAGCTGGGCGGCCGTCGGCAGCTGGGCCTTCTGGGCGGCGGCCTGCTTGAGGAGCTCCTGGCCGATCTGGGCGGAGGCGGCGTGGGCGGCCTTCTGGGCGGCCTGGGAGGACATCGAGGAGCCGATGCTGCCGGCGGACTGGTTGGTCAGCACGCTCAGCGTCGGCGGGGCGGGCTGCTTGCCCTGGGCCGGGGGCTGCGGGGCGCCGAGGGCGGTCACCGTGGCGCTGAAGTCCTGCGGGATGACCAGGGCGCCGAAGACCTTGCCGCTGCCGAGGCGCTTGTCGGCCTCCTCGCGGCTGACCACCTGCCAGTCGATGCTCTTGTCGTTCTCGGCGGCCTTGCGTATGCCGGTGACGACCTGCTCGCCCAGCTTGACGTGGCGGCCGCCCGCGTCGGCGCCGGCGTCGGCGTTGACCAGGGCCACGGGCAGGTCGCGCAGGTTGCCCCGGGGATTGACGTTGCCGCCCACGTAGAGCAGGGCGAACAGCATCGAGACCACTGCGGCGATGAGCCCCGTTCCGATCCACAGCTGGGGTCGGCGGAGCACGGAACGGGACGGGGGGTGGGGCATCGACTCTCCGGGATCTTCCGGTGCGGCTGCGGCGGGCTGCTTCGGCCGCGTTCCTCAACTGGATACTTCTGGTATCCAGCTACTGGATAC
>NZ_JBHVUQ010000433.1:0-1482 GCF_042884105.1 Streptomyces sp. NPDC058157 | reverse complement strand
GTGCCGGCCCGCGGGCTAGTGCCCCCCGGGCGGGGGGGGGGGGGGCGGGGGGGGGGGGGGGGCCCCCCCCGGGAACGGGCGAAGGGCGGGTAGGGGACCTCCGCCCCGCGCAGCGGCGACGGTCCGCGGGCGCCGGCGGTGGGTCACGGCGACGGCGCGAGCTCCGACAGCATCTCGGCCCGCACCCGCAGCGTCGCCACCAGCCGCTGGAACGCCTCCGCCCAGTACGCCGAGGCCCCGGCGCCCCCCTCCGCGGGCTCGGCGGCAGCCGTGAGCCCCTCCAGCCGGCCCGCCTCCGCAGGATCGAGGCAGCGCTCCGCCAGCCCCATCACCCCGCTGAAGCTCCACGGATAACCCCCCGCGACCCGCGCCGCGTCCAGCGCGTCCACCACCGCCCGCCCCAGCGCCCCCGCCCACGGCACCCGGCAGACCCCCAGCAGCTGGAACGCCTCCGAGAGCCCGTGCGCCCGCACGAACCGCGCGACCCACTCCGCCCGTTCCCCCTCCGGCAGGGTCTCCAGCAGCTTGGCCCGCTCCGCGAGCGATGCCGTGCCCGGTCCCGCCGCGGGCGGCGCGGATGCCGCGCCCAGCAGGGCCTTCGACCACTGCGCGTCCCCCTGCCGCACCGCCGCCCGGCACCAGGCGGCGTGTATCTCCTCCGCCCACCCGTCGGGCACCGCCAGCGCCACGATCTCCGCCGGCTCCAGCCCCCCGAACCGGTCCCGCCAGCAGGACAGCGGGGCCGCTTCCACCACCTGGCCCAGCCACCACGCCCGCTCCCCGCGCCCCGCGGGCGGCCGTTCGACCACCCCGTCGCGCAGCATCCCCGCGTCGCACTCCGCAGGCGGCTCCACCGCCTCCGGGCCCACGCAGGCCAGCGCCCGCGCCGCCATCCGCCCGGCCAGCGCCGATTCCGGCAGCGCCGACAGCAGTTCCGCCGCCGTCGCCCGGACGTTGCGGCTGCGGTCGCCCAGCGCCGCCTCCAGGAAGGGCTCGTCGGCCATCGACAGCCCCGTCCGCAGCGAGTCGAGGAACATCAGCCGGTCCTCGGCCCGCTCGGTGGCCCACGTGGAGGCCAGCAGCCGGGTCGCCGCCACCGCGTCCCGCGCCCGTACGGCGCCCAGCAGCGCGACCCGTTCCGCGAACAGGCCCTCCTCCCACAGCCGGGTCACCGCCGCCGCGTCGGCGGGGTCGGGCGGTGCGCCGGTACCGCCCGGCGCGCCGCGCAGCGCGAACCGCCATTCGGGATTCAGCCGGGCCAGCCAGAGCCCCCGCGCCCCGGCCAGGGACAGCGCCTGCGGGCGCAGGTCGGTGCGGGCCCGGGCCGCGTCCAGCAGCGCCGGGACCAGCGCCGAAGGCGCCCGATAGCCGTGCCGCCCGGCGGCGGCCAGCCACTGCGGGAGCAGCTCCGTCAGATCCGGGGCGGCCCCCCGCCGCCCGGCGCCGCCCCCGCTCGTACGGCCCGCCAGCAGGTGCGCGAGC
>NZ_JBHVUQ010000432.1:1131-1493 GCF_042884105.1 Streptomyces sp. NPDC058157 | reverse complement strand
ACCAACAAGAACTACAAACATAGAATCCTGCCCTTCATCACCGGCCTCAGCCGCCGGGCGAGCCGGATCATCCGGCAGAACCTCTGGCTGAGCCTGGGCATCGTCGCCGTCCTGGTCCCCGCCACGGCCCTCGGCCTGGGCATCGGCCCGGCCGTCCTGGTCCACGAGGGCTCCACCCTCGTCGTGGTCGCCAACGCCCTGCGCCTGCTGCGCTACCGCGACACGGCCTGAACGGCGGCCGGCGCGGGCGGACGCCAGAACGCCAGCCGCACCGCACGCCCGGGTGGCCGCCCGGGCGTGCGCGCCTCCGCCTCCTGGGCGGGTGCCGGCGCGGGTGGGCGCGGGCCGCACCGCACGACCCG
>NZ_JBHVUQ010000432.1:0-1121 GCF_042884105.1 Streptomyces sp. NPDC058157 | reverse complement strand
CCCCGGTACAGCAGGCAGTCCCAGCCGTGGCGCTCCAGTTCGGCCGCGCAGGCCGAGAGTCGCTCCTGCTCCTCCCCGGCGGCCCCGCCCCCGGGCGGCCCGGACCAGGTGACCTCCACCAGTCCCCGCGCCCCCGGGGCCACCCGGTAGCCGGTGCGACTGCGCCGGCCGTCGGCGTCCACCGCGGAGGGCGGGAACCCCGCCGCCTCCAGGACGAGGGCCACCGCGCGGGGCATCAGCCGCAGCTCCCACGGGGCGGGCGCGCCGGTGCCCTCCGTCAGCAGGCGGCGCATCTGCACCAGGCCCTCGTACGCGGTGCGCAGCTCGGCCGCACGTCCGGGGCCCGGCGGCGGCCCGTCGCCCGTCGCGGGCTCGAAGCCCTGCCCCTGGGGATCCGCCACCACGCCCGCCCTCCGCCGTCTGAGTACCCCGGTCCAACGGCCTGAGTACCCGCGCCGATTCCCCGGCGCGCCGCCGCTGCTGGAATGACGCCATGACCTCGCGATCCCCCCGCCCGCGCCTGCAGCGGGTGACCTGCGCCGGCTCCGCCCTCGCCGTGGCCCTCGTACCGCTCGCGGTCGGGATCCTGGCCGCCAAGGGCATGGGCGCCGACCCGCACACCCCGGTCAACGCCCTGATCAGCGGCGGCGCCCAGCGCGCCGGGCTGCCGCGCGCCGAATGGAGCCGGCGCGGCCACGGTGCCGTGCGCCGGCTGCGGACGGCCCGCCGGACCGTCCGCGGCCGCTACGCGGCCCTCAGGAGGCCGACGGCTCCCGGAACCCGGTGACGGCCCGTCCGCGCCGGTCAGCGGCCGTACTGGCCGACGCAGAGGTCGACGATGGAGGGCGGCACCGTCCCCTCCGCGGCGTCGCACAGGTCCTCCCCGCGCGGGAGGGCCGGAGCCGCGCGGCGCGGGGGCACGGGCTTGGGGGGCCTGGCGCGGCGGGGCGGGGCCGGCTGCACCGCGCGCGGGGCGGGCGGGCGTGCCTTGCGGACGGGGGGCGCCGGGGAGGGGGCCGGGTCGGGGGAGGGGGCCGGGGCCGGCTCCGGGACCTCGCCCAGGGGGAGGGGCAGGGCGGGCGGGGCCGGGGTGCCGGTGCGGCCGGGGTCCGGGGCGCCGG
>NZ_JBHVUQ010000431.1:0-1534 GCF_042884105.1 Streptomyces sp. NPDC058157 | reverse complement strand
CCCGGGCACGTGCAGTACACCCGGAACATGGTCACCGGCGCCTCCACCGCCGACCTCGCCGTGGTCCTCGTCGACGCCCGCAACGGCGTCATCGAACAGACCCGCCGCCACGCCGCCGTCGCCGCCCTCCTGCGCGTCCCCCACGTCGTCCTCGCCGTCAACAAGATGGACCTCGTCGACTACCGGGAAGCCGTCTTCGCGAAGATCGCCGAGGAGTTCACCGCCTACGCCTCCGAGCTGGGCGTCCCGGAGATCACCGCGATCCCGATCTCGGCGCTGGCCGGCGACAACGTGGTCGAGCCGTCGGCGAACATGGACTGGTACGGCGGCCCGACGGTGCTGGAGCACCTGGAGACGGTCCCGGTCAGCCACGACCTCACCGCCTGCCCGGCGCGTTTCCCGGTGCAGTACGTGATCCGTCCGCAGACCGCCGAGCACCCCGACTACCGCGGCTACGCGGGCCAGATCGCCTCCGGCGTGCTGCGCGTCGGCGAGTCCGTCACGGTCCTGCCGTCGGGGAAGACCTCGGTCATCGAGGGCATCGACGCGCTCGGCGAACCGGTGGACATCGCCTGGTCCCCGCAGTCGGTGACGCTGCGCCTGAAGGACGACATCGACATCTCGCGCGGCGACCTGATCGCGCCGACCGCGAGCGCCCCGGCCACCACCCAGGACGTCGTCGCGACGGTCTGCCACGTGGCCGACCAGCCGCTGGCCGTCGGCGCACGGGTGCTGCTCAAGCACACCACGCGCACGGTCAAGGCGATCGTCAAGGAGATCCCGTCCCGGCTGACCCTGGACGACCTCTCCCAGCACCCCGCCCCGGGGCAGCTGGTGGCCAACGACATCGGCCGCGTCGTCGTGCGCACCGCCGAGCCGCTCGCGCTCGACGCGTACGCCGACTCGCGCCGCACCGGGTCCTTCCTGCTGATCGACCCGGCCGACGGCACCACCCTCGCGGCGGGCATGGCGGGCGAGTCCTTCGCCTCCAAGGCCGAAGCGGTGGCGGCGGACGAGGAAGGGTGGGACTTCTAGGTCATGCGGACCGACATGTACACCACCTTCGCCAAGGAGGGCGGCCGCGTAGGCAGCGGCGCCCTCGGCAGCGGCCAGGGAGGAGTGGCGCGATGTGCGCGATGACCGAACTGCCGTCGGCCTCCCGCCTTCGCGCCCCCCGCGAGCCGTACCCGTCCCCGCTCCACCGCCTGAGAACCGCGCCGTAACCGACTGACGGCGCGCCGAGAGGAAGTCCTCCCGTGCCTGCCATCCGCAAGACCCTGCTCCGCCGCGGCGTCGCCGCCGCCACCGCCCTGCCCCTGCTGATCGGCGTCCTCGCCTCCTGCGGCTACGGCTCCCAGGCGGAGAAGACCGAGGACAAGCCCGCCGGGGCCTCCGCCGAGGGTGCCAAGGCGCTCTCCGCGTCCGAGGTCCGCATCGGGTACTTCCCGAACCTGACGCACGCCACCGCGCTGGTCGGCCTCCAGGAAGGCATCATCGCCAAGGAGCTCGGCGGCACCCAGATCAAGCCGCAGAC
>NZ_JBHVUQ010000430.1:0-1576 GCF_042884105.1 Streptomyces sp. NPDC058157 | reverse complement strand
GGGACCCACCTGGTCCGGGTGGACCGCACCATGACACCCTGGGAGCCGCGCAACCAATCCAATCCCGGCCCCGGCCCCGCCCGCCGGGGCCAATCCGACGAAGGTGGACCGGACGCCATGGCTCAGTGGACCTCAGCGGTCGGCACCGCGCAGCTCGCCCGGCTGATCACCTCCCAGCAGGAGCGCCCCGCCGTGCCCGGCGCGCGCAAGGCCCCCGCGTACCGCACCCTCGCCGACGGCATCCGGCTGCTCGTCCTGGAGGGGCGCGTCCCCGTCGCCGCCCGGCTGCCCGCCGAGCGCGAGCTCGCGGTCGCCCTCTCCCTCAGCCGCACCACCGTCGCGGCCGCCTACGAGGCCCTGCGCACGGAGGGCTTCCTGGAGTCCCGCCGCGGCGCCGGCAGCTGGACCTCCGTACCGGCCGGCAACCCGCTCCCGGCCCGCGGCCTGGAGCCGCTGCCGCCCGAGTCCCTCGGCTCCATGATCGACCTCGGCTGCGCCGCCCTCCCCGCCCCCGAGCCCTGGCTGACCAAGGCCGTCCAGGGCGCCCTGGAGGAGCTCCCGCCGTACGCCCACACCCACGGCGACTACCCGGCCGGCCTGCCCGCCCTGCGCCGGATGCTCGCCGACCGCTACACCGAGCGCGGCATCCCCACCATGCCCGAGCAGATCATGGTCACCACCGGGGCCATGGGCGCCATCGACGCCATCTGCAGCCTCTTCGCCGGCCGCGGCGAGCGGATCGCCGTCGAGTCCCCCTCCTACGCCAACATCCTCCAGCTGATGCGCGCCGCCGGAGTCCGCCTCGTGCCCGTGGCCATGGGCGGCGGGCTCAGCGGCTGGGACATGGACGTCTGGCGGCAGGTGCTGCGCGACTCGGCCCCGCGCCTGGCCTACGTCGTCGCCGACTTCCACAACCCGACCGGGGCCCTCGCCTCCGAGGAGCAGCGCCGGGCCATGGTCGAGGCCGCCCGCTCCGCCGGCACCGTCCTGATCGCCGACGAGACGATGGCCGAGCTCCAGCTGGACCCGGAGCCGGCCATGCCGCGCCCGGTCTGCTCCTTCGATCCGGCGGGCTCCACGGTGGTCACCGTCGGCTCCGCCAGCAAGGCGTTCTGGGCGGGCATGCGGATCGGCTGGGTCCGGGCGGCCCCCGACGTCATCCGCAGCCTGGTCGCGGCCCGCGCCTACGCCGACCTCGGCACCCCGGTGCTGGAGCAGCTCGCGGTGAACTGGCTGATGCGGACCGGGGGCTGGCAGGAGGCCGTCGGGATGCGCCGCGCGCAGGCCCGGGAGAACCGGGACGCGCTGGTCGCCGCCGTGCGCCGGGAGCTGCCCGACTGGGAGTTCGAGGTGCCGGGCGGCGGGCTGACGCTGTGGGCGCGGGCCGGCGGGCTGTCCGGGTCGCGGCTGGCGGAGGTGGGGGAGCGGGTCGGTGTCCGTGTCCCCTCGGGCCCCCGGTTCGGGGTGGACGGGGCCTTCGAGGGCTACGTCCGGCTGCCGTTCACGGTGGGCGGGCCGGTGGCCGACGAAGCCGCCGCGCGCCTGGCCGCGGCGGCCCGTCTGGTCGGTACGGGGG
>NZ_JBHVUQ010000429.1:0-1600 GCF_042884105.1 Streptomyces sp. NPDC058157 | reverse complement strand
GGGCCAGCAGGGCCAGCAGGGCCAGCAGGGCCAGCAGGGCCAGCAGGGCCAGCAGGGCCAGCAGGGCCAGCGTGCCTGGCGTGGCCGACTTGTTTCGCGTCCCCGGCGTGGTCGGCGTGGCCGGCAGGGCTGGCGTGCCCGGCGTGGCCGACTTGTTTCGCGTCCCCGGCGTGGTCGGCGTGGCCGGCAGGGCTGGCGTGGCCGGCTTGGCCCGCGTGCCCGGCGTAGCCCGCGTAGCCCGCGGAGGCCGTGTGCCCAGTGGAGTCGGGCTGGGCGGGCCCCGGGTGCGCCCGATGGGCGGTGTGCCCGGCGGGCGCCGTGTGCGCGGCATGCGCCGGGTCACCGGCGTGGCCGGTGGCGCCGGTGGTCGCGGCTGTGGCGGTTTCGGTCGGGGGGTCGCCGAGGATGGCCAGGGCGGAGGCGAAGCGGCGGACCGGGGGGCGTTGGGCGCGGAGGACCACCGCCAGGCGTTCGCGGAGGGCGTCGGGGCGGATGCCCCGGATGTCCTGTGCGTCGGGCATCCGTTCCCCGTGGTCGCGCGGCCCGGCGGCGGTCAGGGCGTCGAGGGTGGCCGTGAGCAGCAGGGGATGGCCGCCGGTGGCCTCGTGGCAGGCGCGGGCGCAGGCCTGGTCCACGGGCCGGCCCAGGCGGGCGCCCACGAGGTCGGCGGTGGCCCCGACCGACAGCGGCCGCAGCCGCAGCACGCGGGCCGCGCGCCCGGTGAAGTGGTGGAGCCCGGGCGCGTCCTCGCCGGGGTCCCCTTCGCGCAGGGCGACGACCAGGTTGACGCGCAGCCGGGGCAGCCGTCCGGCCAGCCGGGCGAGCCGGCGCAGCGAGGCGGTGTCGGCCCACTGGAGGTCGTCCACCAGCAGGAGCAGCGGTTTGCGTTCGGCGTGTCCGGCGACCAGGGCGAGCAGATCGGACCCGCCGGGAGGATCGGCGGGGTGCCCTCCGGCGGCGGGCAGCAGCGGGGTCAGCAGCTGGCTGAGCACACCGAAGCCGAAGGCCTGTTCCTGCGGGGCTCCGCTGGCGGTGAGGACGCGGATGCCACGGCGTTCGGCGAGCTCCGGCAGGGCCCGCAGCAGGGCGGTCTTGCCCATGCCGATGCCTCCGGTCACCACCGTCAGCGACCCGCCGCCCGCTCCGTGCCCCGTGGCGTCCAACGCCGCCGTGAGCAGGTCGAGTTCCTGTTGGCGGTGGAGCAGGGGGTTCATGTCGGTTCCTCCGTAGCGGTTCGTTCGAGTGCCGTGGCCAGCTGCGGACGCCCCCGGATGCCGAGCTTCCGGTAGGCCTTCGTCAGGTGCTGTTCCACGGTGCGCGGGGTGACGGCGAGTTCTCCGGCGATGGCCCGGTTGGGCAGGCCGTCGGCGGCGAGCGCCGCGACCCGGTGTTCGGCGTCGGTGAGGGGAGCGGGTGCCGCGCCGGCGGGCGCGGACGGGGCCCGGGGTCCGGCCGGCGGAGTGCGGCGTGCCGGGCCGGGCCGCCCCGCGTCCGGCCCCGGGTCGCGCGGGGCCGCCGGAGCGGGGGTGTCCGGGGCCGAGCCGGGCGGGGCCGGGGCCGGGTCCGCCGGGGCCATGTCGGCGGCCAGCAGGGAGTCGAC
>NZ_JBHVUQ010000428.1:0-1630 GCF_042884105.1 Streptomyces sp. NPDC058157 | reverse complement strand
TAGGCGCGCGGGCAGGCGCGAGGGGCCCCGCCGGATCCGGCGGGGCCCCTCGCGGCCTTTGGTGTCAGCTGCTCGTGGTGACGCGCGGGGCCGGTTCGTACTTGTAGTTCGCCTGGCCGAAGTTCTTCTTCACGGCCGCCTCCCAGGAGCCGTCCGAGACCATCTTGGTGAGCGCCGCGTTGATCTTCTTCTGGAGCGCGGAGTCGCCCTTCTTGAGGCCGATGCCGTAGTTCTCGTTGCTCAGGTTCAGTCCGACCAGCTTGAACTTGCCCTCGTTGCCCTTGCGGGCCGCGTACCCGGCGAGGATGGAGTTGTCGGTGGTCATGGCGTCGACCAGGTGGTCCTGGAGGGCGACCAGGCACTCGGAGTACCCGTCGAGCTCCAGGACGCTCGCCTTCGGGGCCAGCTTGCTGCGCACGTTCTCGGCGGAGGTGGAGCCGGTCACCGAGCAGAGCCGCTTCGTGTTCAGGTCCTCCGCCTTGGTGATCGTGTTGTCGTCGGCGCGGACCAGCAGGTCCTGGTGGGCGACGAAGTAGGGCCCGGCGAACTCGACCTTCTCGCGGCGCTTGTCGTTGATCGTGTAGCTGGCCGCGACGAACTTGACCTCGTTGTACTGGATCAGCAGTTCCCGGTCGTCGCTGTAGACCTGCTTGAACTCGATCTCGTTCGCCTTGTACCCGAGCTCCTTGGCGACGTACGTGGCCACGTCGACGTCGAAGCCGGTGAACGTGCCGTCCGGCTCGCGCATGCCGATGCCCGGCTGGTCGAACTTGATGCCGACCGAGATCGGTTCCTTCTTGGCTTCACCGCCACAGCCGGAGGCGGTGGCGGCGAGGGCGATCACTGCGGCGACCGCACCGGCCTTGGGAACCTTCATGTGCTGCTCTTTCCTGGGGAACGCGGAACCACGGGGAAGCTCGCGGAAACGTGGGGGGACGTGCGGAACCGCGGAGGCGCGAGGGCACGTGTATGAGGAAGCTAGGAGGGTGGCGGGCGCAGCGTCACTGCATCTGAGGAAAACTTGAGGATAACGATCCGGTTCCGCCGCAGATCCTGCGGCGGCTGCGCACCGGAGCCGGAGAAGGGGGCTGGTGCATGGCAACGGGCGGGACGACGGAAGCGGCGCGGGTCGAGGGGAACACCCTGCTGCTCGGCGACGGGGTGCGTATCAGGTTCATCCGGACACTTCGCCTCCCGGAGTCGGGGACCCACGCGCTCCCGCCGGGGCTCGGGGAGTTCCCGCTGCGCCGGGTCGAGGACCATCCGGACACGGTTCCCGCCGAGTGGCGGGCCAAGGGCGGCGTGATGCTGCCGGTGTACCTGCGCGAGGCGATGTGGCTGGCCTTCGGCGGCTCGTCGGAGCCGGCCGCGCTGCAGGTCGGGGTCGGCAAGGTGTGCGCCGTCTCGGGCAGGCCGTGGACGGGCCGGCTGGCGCGCGACCCGCAGAACTACGTGGTGCTGCCCCGGCAGCCCTGGCTCGACGGGATCAACTCGGGCGACGGGACGGTCCGCCAGTTCGTCGCCGTCCCGCTCGGGCTCGGAGCCACCGTCGAGGGGCAGGTCACCGGCGAGGAGACCACGGGCGGGGTGCAGCTCCAGGCGTTCCCGCTGGAGCCGGACGCCCTGGCCG
>NZ_JBHVUQ010000427.1:0-1670 GCF_042884105.1 Streptomyces sp. NPDC058157 | reverse complement strand
ACCTGCTGGAGCAGATCGCCCCGCTGACCGAGCAGGTGCGGGCGGCGGGCGGGGTGGAGCCGCTGGAGGCCGCCCTCGGCGCCTGGCGGGCCCGGCTGTCGGCCCGCGGCCGGGCCCTGCTGGCGGGGGCCGCGGAGCTGGAGGCGTACCTGCGGGCGGCTGTCAAGTAACGAACAGCCGGGGCTACGGGCCCCGTACCTCCCCCGGGCACGGTGGAAGTCCACCGCCCCGCGCACCCGTCGGGTGCCGGAGCACCCGTCCGGACCGGAGGCATCATGTTCCGTCGTGCGGGGGACCGCGTGACCCGCCGTCCCCGACTCGTGCTCCTCGCCGCGCTGGTCTTCCTCGTCCTGTCCGCCGTGTTCGGCGCGGGCGCGGCCGGCCGGCTGGGGACCCAGGGCTACGACGACCCGCGCTCCGAGTCCAGCCGCGCCGCCCGGATCCTGGCCGAGCACGCGGGGGCCGAACCGAACCTGGTCCTCGTCGCACGGGCCCGCAGCGGCTCCGTCGACGACCCGGCGGCCTGCAGCGCCGGCGAGGCCCTGACCGCACGGCTCGCCGCCGAACCGTACGTGAGCGGTGTGACCTCGTACTGGTCCTCGGCTCCCGGGGCGGCGCAGCTGCGCGGCCGGGACGGGAGCGCGGCCATGCTGGTGGCGCACCTGGACGGCGAGGGCGGCCGGCTCGGCGAGCGCGTCCGGCGGCTGGGCCGGGAACTGGGCACGGACGGCAGCCCGGGCGGCGCCGCCGGACCGGTCCTGGCCGTACACGTCGGCGGTGCGGCCATGGTCGACGCCGAACTCCAGGACATCTCGGAGTCCGACCTGAAGCGGGCCGAGGCCGTCGTCCTGCCGGGCACCCTGGTGCTGCTGGTGCTGGTGTTCGGCAGTGTGGTGGCCGCGGCGCTGCCGCTGCTGATCGGGGTGCTGGCCATCGCCGGGACGCTGCTCGTGCTGAGCCTGCTGGGCGGTGTCACCGACGTGTCCGTGTTCGCGCTGAACCTCACCACGGCCCTGGGCCTGGGGCTGGGCATCGACTACGGGCTGCTGGTGGTCTCCCGGTTCCGCGAGGAGCTCGCGGCCGGGCACCTCCCGCGCGAGGCCGCCGTGCGGACCGTGCGGACGGCCGGCCACACCATCGGCTTCAGCGCCGCGACGGTCGCCGCCGCCCTGGCGACGCTGCTGGTCTTCCCCCCTTACTTCCTGCGCTCCTTCGCGTACGCGGGCATCGCCGTGGTGGCGATCGCCGCGGTCAGCGCCGTCACGGTGCTGCCCGCGCTGCTGACGCTGCTCGGTGAACGGGTCAACGCCTGGCCCGTGCCCTGGCGCCGGCGGGCCCGCAGCGGCTCGCGTTCGCGGCTGTGGGAGGGGCTCGCCCGGATCGTCGTGCGGCGGCCCCTGCTGGCGGCGCTGCCGGTGATCGGCCTGCTGCTGGTGCTCGCCGCGCCGTTCGCGCACGCCGGGTTCGCCACCCCGGACGACCGGGCGCTGCCGATGAGCTCGTCCAGTCGGCGGACCGGTGACCTGGTGCGTGAGGAGTTCGACCCGGCGGGCGCGAGCGCGCTCGGCGTCGTGCCGAGGGGACACATGTGCCGGTCGCTACGACACTACTTAGGCATACGTCTGTGGAAGCTGAATCAATATACCAGGGGGCCGGGGCCGGGGGTGGGG
>NZ_JBHVUQ010000426.1:0-1685 GCF_042884105.1 Streptomyces sp. NPDC058157 | reverse complement strand
GGGGCTCATGGCGCAGGGCGGCGGCCAGGACGCCGGCCAGCCGGGCCTCCCCGGTGCGCCCGGCGCCGTCGAGCCGCGCGGTGACCGCGGCGACGGCCGCCTCGTCCCGCGGGCCGGGCGCCGCGTCGGCGCCGAGGGCGGACAGCAGCCCGGCGAGGTCCGGTTCCGCGCCCGAGCGGACGTCCCACAGGGGCGCGGCGGGGCCGAGCCCGTTGACCACCACGGGCGCGTACATCCAGTGCGTGTCCGTCCGCACGTGCCCGCCGCGCACCCACTTGGCCACGTACCGTCCGAAGTCCGCGCGCTCGAAGCCGGCCGTCGTGCGGACCACGTACCCCTCCTGCCGGGAGGTGTCGATCCGCAGCCGCCGCAGCGCGCGCTCGTCGTAGGTCCCGCGCCACAGCACCCTGGGCACGGGGAGGCCGAGACCGCGCAGGAACCGGACGGTGTGGTCCCAGTCCAGGCAGTGGTCGCCGTCCCACACCGAGAACGCGTAGAACCAGCTGTCGAGTTCCTCGTAGCCGAGGGAGTGGCGGGCGTACACGTTCTCCCCGCAGATCCGCCGGCCCGCCGGGATCCGCGGGCCGATCCGGCCCTGGAGGGCCTTGACCCAGGCGCGGGAGGGGTGGTGGCCGGAGTCCAGGGAGCGGGCGTGCAGCCCGTCCGCGTAGAGGGTGGTGTTCTCCCCGTCGAGCTTCTCGGTGACCACCACCTCCCGCCCGGCCAGCGCCGCGGTCCCGCTCGCGCGCACGTCGTCCGACGTGGCTCCGGGTGACCACGGCAGGTGCGCGGTACGGGGGTAGGGGGTACGCATGGGGGACTCCGGACCGGGGGACGGGTGTCCGGTCACCGTAGGTATCCGGACCGGACCCGTCCACCCAATTCCCGTCCGCCCGATTCCCGTCCGCCCGATTCCCGTCCACCCGATCCCGTCCGCCCGGGGCCTGCCCGCCCGGGATCGGGAGGGGTCAGTCCAGTTCGCAGAAGTCCAGGCCGTCGGCGCCGAGTCCGGTGTTCCGCGCGTGCTCGGCCATCCGCGCCGCGTACTCGGGGTGCTCGGCGAGCGAGGTGTAGGTGTCGAAGTCCAGGTCGAGGACGTCGGCGAGGTCCGCGAGGTACACGTCGAGGCCGGGGTACATCACGGCCACGTACGGCAGGTCGTCGATGTCGGTCACCAGCACCGGGTACTCGCCGGTGGAGTCCGGCGCGCCCAGGTAGAGCAGGCGGCGGGAGTCGCAGCCGCCGACGAGCGGCAGGCACACGGCGGGCAGCAGTTCCTCGAACGCGCCGAACATGCCCGCCATGCCGTCGCCGGAGCCGTACATCCCCTGCGCCGTCTCCCGCAGGCCCCGGTCGCCGAGCACGGGAGCGGCCGGGTCCTCGTACCAGCCGACGTCGGCCAGCCACGAGGCGTCGAAGGCGAGCCAGCGGCGCAGGCTGGGCGGCAGCGGCCGGCCGCCGGGCAGCGTCAGCCGGTCGAGTGCCCCGGGCGCGAGCGGTACCGGTTCGTCGAGGCCGGGCGCGTCGCAGGTGGGCCAGCCCCGCTCCCGGACCCGTTCGACCACCCGGTCGATCAGCGCCGTGCCGTGCATGTCGTCGTTCCTGGGGTGCAGCGTGTTCATGGGGCGCACTGTGCCACCGGGCACTGACAGCGCCCCGGGCGGACCGGCCCGAAGGACACGGCC
>NZ_JBHVUQ010000425.1:0-1755 GCF_042884105.1 Streptomyces sp. NPDC058157 | reverse complement strand
ACTGGATACTGGCAGTATCTTGTTGTGGTGTCCAATCGCCGCGAGCGCCGGTGAGCCAGACCGGACCGGATGACCGGCAGGGAGGCCGTATGAAGATCTCGGAGCTCAGCCGGCGGACCGGCGTGCCGGTCGCCAGCATCAAGTACTTCCGGCGGCAGGGGCTGCTGCCCGCGGGCCGGGCGACCGCCGCGACCCTGGCCGAGTACGGGGAGGAGCACGCGGAACGGCTGCGGCTGATCAAGGCGCTGACCACGCTCGGCGGGCTGTCCATCGCCGCCACCCGCGAGGTGCTCGGCGCGGTCGACCAGGCCCACACCACGGAGGGCGCGCTCGGGGCGATCAGCTACGCCCTGCCGGTGCCGGTGGCCTCCTCCGCGGGCGGCGCGGACGAGGACGGGGACGCGGAGGCCGAGGAGACCGCCGGGGCCGAGGTGGCCGAGCTGCTGGCGGCCCTCGACTGGCGGGCGCCCGCCGCCTCCCCGCACGTCCAGGGGCTGACGACGGCCCTGAAGGAACTGCGCCGGCTGGACGCCCAGTACGCCCCGGGCGAGCTGGCCGCCTACGCCCGGCTGGCCGAGTCGGTGGCCCGGCTGGACCTGGAGCGGGCGGAGTGCCTGGACGACCCGGTGGCGCTGGCGGAGCGGGCGGTCATCGTCTTCGCGATCTGCGCCCCGGTCTTCGAGCTGCTGCGGCGCCTGGCCCAGGAGGACCAGGTGCGGCGGCGCATGGCGGACGAGGCCGCCGCCGGGCCGGCGGCGGCGTGCGGTCCGCACTGAGGCCCGCCGCTCGGCCGTCTCCCGGTGGTCGGCGGGGCGGGGCGTTCAGGCCCCGGTGGCGTGCGGTGGCCCTGCGGCGGGTGGGGCCGGGTGCGGGGTGAGGGCGGTCCAGGGGTGGAGTTTCCGCGGGTTGCGGACCGCCCAGATGTGGGTGATGCGGCCTTCCGTGAGGTGGAAGGCCGCCACCGTGACCGTGGCGCCGCCGCGCTGGGCCACCAGGCCCGGGCGGCCGTTGACCGTGCGTTCGAGGAGGGTGAGGTCGGGGGACAGGGCCGCGATGTGCGTCAGGTAGGCGGCGATGTCCGCGCCTCCCTCGATGGTGCGCCGGACGGCACTGGCCTGGCCCCCGCCGTCGGCGACCATCGTGGCCCCGGGGTCCAGGAGGCCGACCAGGGCCTCGATGTCGGACGACTGCCAGGCCTCCTTGAAGTCCCGCAGGACGGACGCCTGCCGGGGGCCCGGGGTGGCCGGGGTGGAGGCCTTCGCGACGCGGCGGCGGGCCGAGGCGGCGAGCTGGCGGCAGGCCGCCGGGGTGCGGCCGACGATCCGGGCGATCTCCGGGAAGGGGTAGCGGAAGACGTCGTGCAGGATGAACGCCACCCGCTCGGCCGGTGTCATCGCCTCCAGGACCACGAGGAAGGCCATGTGCACCGAATCGTCGAGGGTGACCCGGTCCGCCGGGTCGGCCGCCGGCTGCGGGCTCCCCGGCCATTCGGCGCGGTCGGGCAGCGGCTCGGGGAGCCATTGGCCCACGTACCGTTCGCGGCGCACCCGCGCCGAGCCGAGCACGTCCAGGCAGACGCGGCTGACGACCGTCGTCAGCCAGGCGCCCGGGGACTCGACGGCCGCCCGCCGCGGCCCGGGCATCGCGTACCAGCGGGCGTAGCCCTCCTGGACCGCGACCTCGCCTTCGAAGAGTGAACCGAGCACCAGGTAGGCAAGGTTGGTCAGGTGCCGGCGCTCACCGGCGAGCACGCTC
>NZ_JBHVUQ010000424.1:0-1788 GCF_042884105.1 Streptomyces sp. NPDC058157 | reverse complement strand
GGTGAGCCGCAGGCCGCGCCGGCGGGCGACCAGCACGGCGGCGCGGGCGTCGTCGGTGTGGACCTGCTTGTCCCCCCACCCGTTGAAGTTGAGGGAGACCGCGTCGAGGCCGCCGTTCCCGTCCCGGCGGAAGACCGGGGCGATGTCGCGCATCCACAGGTCGTCGGTGGGGATCGCCGTGGTCAGCTCGACCTGCGGGCCGCACAGGGGCCGCGCCTCGCGGGCGCTGTAGTCGTCGGGGACGCACATCACCACCGGCTCGAACTCGGCGATCGTGCGCGCGATCAGCCCGATGTCCTCCTTCACACCGGACAGCTGCCGGCCCCACACCGACTTCCGCGACGGCCAGGACATCCACGTCCGGGCGTGCGGGACGTCGTCGGCGGGGACCCGGGGGCGCACCCCGCCCGGCCGCGGGGAGGGCGTGGCGGAGGCCGAGGTGAGCGCGGCGCCGCCGAGGGCCACGCCGGCCGCGCCGAGGCCGACCGCCCCCAGCAGCTTCCGGCGGGAGGGCAGGACCCCGAGCAGGTGGTCGGCGAGCGAGCGCTCGTCACGGTGTTCGGTCATGGCATCTCCAGATCAAGTAGACCTATCCCGGGCCGGTGCCGCATGCGCGGGCAGGGGGCGGCCGGCCGGTCAGGGCTGCCGCCCTGACCTCACCCTCGCACTGACTGAAAATTCAGTCAAACCGATGTGGGGGTGGCTGCCGTCACAAGGTCTTCATGCTCCGTGCATGGCTCCGGCGGGCCCGCGCGACCCATGATCGGCGCACCCGCCCGGTTCCCCACCCGCACCGAGGAGTACCCCGCCATGCCCAGCCGCCGTACCTTCCTGGCCGGTTCGACCGCCGCCCTCGGCCTCACCGCCGCTGGTCCGGCGGCCCGGGCCGCGTCCCCCGTGACGGCGCGGGAGGCCGCCCCCGGCAGCACCCGTCCGCCGAACCTCGTCGTCGTCCTCGCCGACGACCTCGGCTACGGCGAACTCGGCGCGTACGGACAGAAGCTGATCACCACCCCGCGCGTGGACCGGCTCGCCGCCGAGGGGCTGCGCTTCACCGACGCCTACTCCACCGCCGCCGTCTGCGCCCCCTCCCGCGGCTCCCTCCTGACCGGCCTCCACACCGGCCACGCCACCGTCCGCGCCAACCCCTCCTCCGGCGGCCAGGGCTCCCTCACCGCCGCCGACACCACCTTCGCCCAGGTGCTGCGGGCCCGCGGCTACCGGACCGCCGTGATCGGCAAATGGGGCTTCGGGCCGGAGGCCCCCGGCCAGGACAGCCACCCGGCCGCCCGCGGCTTCGAGGAGTTCTACGGGTACATCGACCACGGCCACGCCCACCAGTACTACCCCGAGTACCTCTGGCACAACGACGTGAAGGAGCCCATCCCCGCCAACGCGGGCGGAGCGAAGGCCGTGTACGCGCCGGACCTCCTGGAGCGGCACGCCCTGGACTTCATCGGGGACCACGCGGCGGAGCCCTTCCTGCTCCTGCTCACCCCCAACGTCCCGCACGCCCCCAGCGACATACCCGACACCGGCGCCTACGCCGACCGGAGCTGGAGCGCCGCGAACAAGGGGCACGCCGCCCAGGTGAGCTGGTTCGACGCCCTCGTCGGCAAGGTCGTCGACCGGCTGCGCGCCCTCGGCCTGGAGCAGGACACCGTCCTCCTCGTCACCAGCGACAACGGCCCCCACGAGGAGGGCGGCGTCAACCCCGACCTGTTCGACGCCAACGGACCCCTGCGCGGCTACAAGCGCAACCGCGACGAGGGCGGCGTGCGCATCCCC
>NZ_JBHVUQ010000423.1:0-1789 GCF_042884105.1 Streptomyces sp. NPDC058157 | reverse complement strand
GGGGGGGTGCCCCTATGTGTTTGGTCAAGGTCGAGGGCCAGTAGGTTCGTGTGGTCGAGGACGGGGTCGAGCCGTAGGGGTGTGCATGGGTGATAGCCAGGTCACGATCAAGCTCACGAGTGACGAGGCGCTGGTTTTGTCGGACTGGCTGGAGAAGTTGCAGATGACGGACCTGAGCCGGGTTGTCGACGATCCGGCGGTCTGGGCGCCGATCCATCGCATCGCCGGGACGCTGGACAAGTCACTAGCTGGGCTGTTCGCGCCTGACTATGACCAGCGGCTTGAGGCCGCTCGCCGACGGCTTCGGCCGGAGGAGGACTGACCGGTGAGTCTGAATCGTCACCTGGCCCCTGCGGGTTGGGGTTCGTAGAAGGTTCCGTCGCGGAGCATCGCGAACAGGACGTCGGCCCGGCGCCTGGCGAGGCAGAGCAGGGCCTGGGTGTGGTGCTTGCCTTGGGCGATCTTCTTGTCGTAGTAGGCCCGGGACGCGGGGTCACCCAGTGCGGCGAACGCGGAGAGGAAGAAAGCCCGTTTGAGCTGCTTGTTTCCTCTCCGGGAGGGCTGTTCGCCGCGGATCGACGAGCCCGAACTGCGGGTCGCGGGTGCGAGTCCTGCGTAGGCGGCGAGGTGGCCGGCGGTCGGGAAGGTGCTGCCGTCGCCGACCTCGATCAGGATGCGGGCTCCGGTCCTGACGCCGATGCCCGGCATCGAGGTCAGGACCTTGGAAAGAGGGTGCTCCTCCAGGAGTTCCTCGATCCGCCCGGCCAGCAGCTTGCGCTGGTCGAGGACGGCGGCCAGGGATCCGGCCAGGCTCGGGACGATCAGCGCGGCCGCCTCGGTCCCCGGGACGGTGACGGTCTGCTCGTCCAGCGCGGCGAAGATCTCCTCGACCAGCCGTTCGGCCATCCGTGGCGCCTTCGGCCGCAGCAGCGTGACCAGCCGTCGGCGTCCGGCCTTGCGTATTTGGGCCGGGGATCCGAACCGTTCCAGCAGCGTGAGGACGGCCGGGTGCTGCAACCGCGGCCCCAGCACCCGTTCCAGCGACGGATGGATCTGCGTCAACAGGCCGTGCAGCCGGTTCGCAACCCGGGTCGCCTCCCCGGCCAGGTCGTCGTCGAACCCGACGATCATCTCCAGCGCGGCGATCGTCTCGTCCTCGCCGTCGATCGCCCGCAGCGTGTGGGGCATCGCGCGGGCCGCGTCCGCGATGATGAACGCGTCCTTCGCGTCGGTCTTCGCCTCACCGGGGTAGAGGTCGGCGATCCGCCGCATCGTCAGCCCGGGCAGGTAGGCGACCGGGCAGCCCATGTTCCTGGCGACCGCCAGCGGCAGGGCGCCGATTGAGGCCGGCTGGTCGACCACGACCAGCACCGTTCCGTGCTTGGCCTTCAGCTTGGCGAACAGCTCGCGGAGCTTGGGCTCGGTGTTGGGCAGACGCTTGTCGAAGGCTTTCTTTCCGGCCGGGGTGACGGCGGTGGCGTGGTGTTCGCCCTTGCCGACGTCCAGGCCGAGGAAGACGTCGATGCCGCCGGTGTCGATCACGTGCAGGCCCCTCCACTCACGCTTTCGTCCGGCCTGGCACGGCACCGAGCTGCCACATCCACGTTACGGAGAGCTCTTCCGGTCTTGGGTGAAGCCGGCGCTCAAGCCCCTCATCAGCGGTCCGTCGATGCCTCCGGACCCGGTGACACCACCCCCCGGATCATCAACTTCAACAGGAGGGGGAAGTCATGCCGGGTCCGAAGGCCGGAGGCCCCATTGCGGAGCCACGAAGACGGTAACGGGGGGG
>NZ_JBHVUQ010000422.1:0-1799 GCF_042884105.1 Streptomyces sp. NPDC058157 | reverse complement strand
CGCTTCGCGATCGCCTGCGGCGACCCTTGACAGACCGTCCCGCCACGGAAAAACGAAGACTGCCGGGAAACCCCCAAAGGAACGGGACGGAGGATCAATGGACATACGGCCGGATCAGGGACCAGCCGGGGTCGTCGGGGGCCGGCAGACATCCCTTCCGGGGCGATGCCAGTGCCCTCCGGGGCCGCCCCCACGCGCCAGATCGCTACGCGCTCCTCCCGTCTCAGCGTCTACCAGCCGCCTGTGGCCGCTGCTGTCGCCGAAGGACGACGGATTCGTCATCCGGGGCCGGTGGGCGCGACACATCGCTACGCGCTCCTCTGATCTCGGCGTCCGACGGCCGTCTCGGCCTGATACCTGCACCAAAGGACGAACAGGGCGGCAGCCGGTCTCACGCCCAGAAGGCGTCGGTAACGGTGATCTGGGGCTCTGCGTGGCGGCGGATGAAGGTGAAGACGAGCCATCCGCGACCACCCGCAAGGTCGGCGATATGAGGGCCACCTGGACTGGTCGAGGCCAAGGGGCGGACAGTGAGCCAGTGGGGCAGACCGATGTCGGTGTCGATGCTACGGAAGTAGGGATCGGTGGCGGTGATCAGTTCGGCCCTGGCCGACAGGATGAGCTCCCTGCCGTCGGCAGGCATGTCGTCGAACTCCTGGCGGGCTTCGAGGGTCCAATCCATCTGCCAGGGCGGGGACGGGGGGTCATCCGTCACTGACCGGGCTCCACGGTTGCTGCGGTCCGCCGCAGGCGGCTGTACTCGCCCAGGAGGCGGGCGGACTCCTGCGGATCTTCGCACTTCGAAGCACGGGCCTCGAGGTCGCGCAGGTGAGCCTCCAGGCCAGGGTCGCGGGCGATGGCGTACTGGGTCCACCACAGCCGCATGAACGCCGGCACCGGAGTGAGGTTGAAAGCATCCCCGATCGCGCGCCGCCAGTGAGCCTCGAAGTCAGGCAGGAGGTGGGGTGCGTGCTCTTGGATGGCAAGACGCAGGGCCTGAGGTGTGCGTTCGGGCATTGGCGGGATGCGACGGGCCCGGCCGTCGCCGGGTCCGTCGAATTGCACGGGCTGCGCTGTCATGACGTAGGGGCTCCCGATGTGTGCCCGGACCGGCTCAGGCCGCGTCCTGGTCGGCTGACGCGGCATTCGCCAGTTGCTGGTAGTGCTCGAACCATTCGGCGGGCACCAGGTAGGCGAGGGTCTTGCCCTTGCGGGTGATCGCCGCAGGTTCGAGCGCGATCCTCGTTCGGTCGAGGATCTCGCCCATCTGCTTGCGGAGGTCGATCGTCGTGTAGGTCCTCGTCTCCATGCCTCACACACTACTCGGAACTATCATAGTTGCGATAGTTCGATCACCGCCCCGAACCGACAGCAACCCGAATCCAGCCGTGGACGCCGAGTCGGCAGGGGCAGGTAGCGATCTGACGCGCCCCTGGCGCCGGATGTCGCCCTGTTCGCCATGTGGTGCAGGTGTCAGCCCAAGGCGGCCGTCGGACGCCGAGATCAGAGGAGCGCGTAGCGATGTGGCGCGCCCACCGGCCCCGGATGACGAATCCGTTGTCCTTTGGCGACAGCAGCGGCCACAGGCGGCTGGTAGACGCTGAGAGGGGAGGAGCGCGTAGCGATCTGGCGCGTGGGGGCGGCCCCGGAGGGGATGGATGTCGGCCCGGAAGGGATGTCTGCCGGCCCCCGACGACCCCGGCTGGTCCCTGATCCGGCCGTATGTCCATGGATCCTCCGTCCCGTTCCTTTGGGGGTTTCCCGGCAGTCTTCGTTTTTCCGTGGCGGGACGGTCTGTC
>NZ_JBHVUQ010000420.1:0-1828 GCF_042884105.1 Streptomyces sp. NPDC058157 | reverse complement strand
CCGACACGCCGGAGCGGCCGCTCGGCACCGCCGGGGGCGGCTGAGCGGCCCCTGCCGCCCGTGGGTCAGCCGGGGGGTGCGGGGGAGAGGCCGAAGAGGTCCGTGGTCCCGGTCAGTTCCAGCAGCCGGATCATCTGGTGGCTGGGCGCGGCGAGCACGAGGAGGTGCCCGCGGGTCCGCGCCCGCCGCCGGGCCGTGAGCAGGGCCCTGAGGCCGGCGGAGTCGCAGAACGACGAGTCGCGCAGGTCGATGACGATGTCGGCGCCGTCGGCCGCTTCCACCACCGCCGCGCCGAGCACGGTGTCGAGCTGCTCGGCGTGGTCGTAGTCCATCTCGCCGCTGATGCGGACGACGTACGGACCCGGGCCTGAGGCGTCTCGCGCCGCCGTGCGGGTGCGGTCCTCGTTGCTGATCATGGCGCACCTCCAGTACCGGGCGCCTACCCACACCCCGGGCCCGAATCCCCCTCCGGGGCCCGTCCGGCCCGCCCCGGCCCGGGCGACGGCCAGGGGGCGGGCAGGGTCGCCCACACGGTCTTGCCCCCCGGGGCGGGCCGCACGCCCCAGTCCACGGCCAGCCGGTCGACGACGTGCAGCCCGTGGCCGTGCGGCTCTCTCGGGCGCCAGGGCCGCAGCACCGGGGCCGCGACGGCCCGGTCGGTGACGGCGACGGTGATCCGGCCCCCGCTGAGGTGGATGTCCAGGCGGGTCGGGCCCGCCGTGTGCCGGCAGGCGTTGGCCAGCAGCTCGCACGCCACCAGCAGCACGTCCTCGCGCAGCCGGGCCGCCGCCGCCCCGTCACCCTCTCCCGGCAGCGCGTCCAGCACGCCGCGTACGCACGACATGCCGGGCTCCAGCGCCCTGCCGCCGTCGTGCCCCAGGGGGAAGCGCCAGTGGCCTGACAGGTACACGGGATCCTCACCTCCCACGGCTCAGGGGGCGTCTTTCCGCCGGGCGGCGGGCGACTCTCCGTTCGGCGCCCCGAAGGCTCGGGGCTTCGTTTCCGGGACCGCCCGGAGCGACCGCTTCGTTTTGCGGGCAGAGCGGAGCGGGTCCGTGGGGCCACAGTCGTAGCAGGACTGCCGTCCGTACCGACGCCGGAAGGGAGACGGCTCTTGGTCACAGCTCTGAGTGCAAGCCGCGGCCCGGCGCGCGTGGGCACGTACGTGCTCGTCCTGGCTGGTCACGCCGACCTGGACACCGCGCCGGCCCTCACCCGCGCCTTGGACGAGGCCTTCACCGGTCTGCCCGCACCGGAGACCGTCGTGGTCGACTGCGCGGGCGTGGGCTTCTGCTCCTCCTCCGGCCTGAACGCGCTGCTGGACGCCCGCCGCCGGGCCATCGGAGCGGGCATCGCCTTCCGGCTGGCCGCCCCCTCGTCCCAGGTCACGCGACTGCTGGAGATCACCGGCACCGACACCGTCTTCACCGTCGCCCCCGGCACCCCGACCACCCCCTCCTGACCGAGGCCCCGCAAAGGAATCGGCGGACCATGCACCCGAACGCACGTTCCTCTCAGCTCTCCCGCCGCCCCGTCCCGCCCGCACCGGGCATGTCCGCGCAGGTCGCGCTGCTCGCCGCCGAGGCGGAGGCGCTGATCCGCGACGGGACGTGGGTGCCGGGGCCCGAGGCGGCGGAGCTGGCCCGCCGGACCGCCGCGGGCCTCGCCGAGGCGGTCGGCCCGGGCGACGGGCGGCAGGTGCTGCCGGCCATCGAGCGCCTGGAGCACCTGCGCGAGGCCCTGGCCGTCCTCGCCCTGGGCACCGCCCGCATCCACGGGCAGCTGGCCTGGTTCCTCGCCCGGGCCAGCACCGCCCTCGCCCCCGTCC
>NZ_JBHVUQ010000419.1:0-1863 GCF_042884105.1 Streptomyces sp. NPDC058157 | reverse complement strand
TCGCGGGGCAGGCGGGACTTTGACGACAGGGCCTGGGGGTTCCGGACCGGACGGGGCGGCGGTCCCCCTGCTCGGGAGGGCCGCCGACCCGTCCGGGTGGCGCGCTGCCGCCGTCCCCACGTGGCAGCGCGAAGCGGGTCGCCGTCCGGTCATCGTGAACGGCGGCCCACCGGTTCAGGTGGCCGGATGGTCCCCCGGGCCGATGCCCAGGGCCGGCAGCAGGGCCGCGTCGACGAACCGGACCAGGTAGTCGGCGTCCGCGTAGCGTCCCTCCAGTACCGGCCGGATCCGCAGGACGCCCATCAGCTGCGCCGGCAGGAACTCCACGGCCGGGTGGTCCGCGGCGATCTCGCCCCGCGCCACGGCCCGCTCCACGATCGCGTCGAAGGCCGCCAGCTCCGGCTCGACCAGGGCCTCGCGCAGCGCGCGCTGGAGCTCCTCGTCGCTGAGCACGGCGTTGCCGAGGGCCTGGGTGAGGCGGGTGTCGCGGTTCGAGGTGCCGGCCGCGATCCGGGCCGCCTCGCGCAGGTCGCCCGCCAGGTTCCCGGTGTCCACGTCGGCCAGCGTCCGCTCGCCGCGCCGCGCCCGGCTCGCGCGCAGGGCGGCGGCGACCAGCTGGGGCTTGGTCTTCCACTGCCGGTAGAGCGTCGACTTCCCGCAGCAGGCCCGCGCGGCCACGCCCTCCATGGTGAGGGCCTCGTAGCCGTGCTCGCGCAGCTGGTCCAGGACGGCGTCGTAGAACTCCTGCTCACGCTCCGGGCTGATCTTGGAGCGGCGCGCGGGGGCCTGCGGCGTGGACGTCATGGGGTGCGGCTCTCCTCGTGAGCTCACGGGCGGTGGGTCGTGCTCCCGAGTGTAAGGCCCCGGAGGCTTATCGCTACACCATCGTATCGATACGCGAATGTATCGATACACTGGCGTGTCGATCGGAATCGGTCCGACCGAAGCGACCGCACGCCGCTCCACCCGAAAGAAGTGAGACCGGGGGATGACCTCCCACACCACACCCGGCCGGCCGACCGCCCCAGCGGGCGGGGCCCGGCGCCGGCTCATACGCGAGCTGCTGCTCGTCGCGGGCCTGTTCGCCGTGTACAAGGCGGGCCGGATGCTCTCGACGGGCCGCACCGAAGAGGCCCACCACAACGCCGTCCGGGTCTGGGACGCCGAGCGCGCCCTGCACCTCCCCGGCGAAGGGGCCGTACAGCGGCTGCTGCTCCACTCGGACACCGCCGTCCACGCCGCGAACAGCTACTACGCGGCCGTGCACTTCCCGGCGACCGTGCTCTTCCTGGTCTGGCTGTACCTGCGCCGCCCCGGCCACTACCTGTGGACCCGGCGGGTGCTCGCCGTGCTCACCGGCGCCGCCCTCGCCCTGCACCTGTCCTTCCCGCTCGCCCCGCCGCGGATGCTGGAGGCCGCGCACCTGGTGGACACCGGGCAGGTCTACGGGCCCACCGTCTACCGGGCGGCCCCGGACGCCGACACCGTGGCCAACCAGTTCGCCGCCATGCCCTCGCTGCACTTCGGCTGGGCGCTGATGCTGGCCCTCGGGATGATCGCCGCGACCCGCTCCCGGTGGCGGGCCCTGTGGCTGCTGCACCCCCTGGTCACCCTGCTGGTGGTCGTGGGCACCGCCAACCACTACTGGGTCGACGCAATCGTGGCCACCCTGCTGCTCGGCGCGGCCCTCCTGGTCGTCCCGCGCCCGGCGTCCACCGCCGCGCCCGCGCCGGGCCGCCGCCCGGCCGCGGCGGCACGGAGCCTCCCGCACCCCCGCAGGACGTTCGCCCCGGCCGCCGCCGGACCGGCCGCCCCCGTGCCGGGAGCCGTTCCCGCCCCGGCCGCCGCCGGACCCGACGCCCC
>NZ_JBHVUQ010000418.1:0-1875 GCF_042884105.1 Streptomyces sp. NPDC058157 | reverse complement strand
GGCCTCTACGAGGGCGGCGTGCGCATCCCCCTCGTCGCCTGGGGCCCCGGCCGGGTCCGGCCGGGCACCACCGACCGCCCCACCCCCCTGACCGACGGCCTGCCCACCCTCGCCGAGCTCGCCGGCGCCCCCGCCCCCGCCGACGTGGACGGGCTCTCCGCCGCGCCCCTGCTCGCCGGCGGCCCCGACGCCGCCCGCCACGGCCACCTGTACTGGTTCCGCGACGAACTGGGCGTCACCAGCCGGGCCAACGCCCAGGACGCCCAGCGCGCCACCTGGCTCGCCGAGGCGGTCCGCCGGGAGAACTGGAAGGCCGTCCGCTTCGCCCCCGAACGCGACCACGCCCTCCCCGACGCGAAGTGGCAGGTCGAGCTGTACGACCTGGCGGCCGACCCCGGCGAGACCCGCGACCTCGCCGCGACGTACCCGGCCAGGGCCGCCGAACTCGTGGCGCTGATGCGCTCCTCCTGGCAGAGCCCCTACCCCCGCACCCCGTTCGGCACCCGCCTCACGCTGCCCGCCCTGGCCGTCCCGGGCCAGGCCTTCACCGTCACCGCCACCCTCGACAACGGCTCCTCGCGCCCCTGGACCGACGCCGGGCTCGGCCTCACGGCCCCCGCCGGATGGACGGTGACCGCCACCTCACCGGCCACCGCCCAGCAGCTCCCGGCTGGCGCCCGGCTCACCGCGTCCTGGCAGGTCACCCCGCCCGCGGGCGCCGCCCCGGCGACCGCGTGGACGCTCACCGCCGAAGGCACCGCCCTCGCCCCCGGCGGCCTCGTCCGCTACCCGGCCAAGGGGTCCGTCCCCACCCCGCCGCCGCCCCCCACCCGTGACTCCTACCTCTCCGACCTCGCCTGGATCAGCGCGACGAACGGCTGGGGACCGGTGGAACGCGACGCCTCCAACGGGAAGAACGCCGCCGGGGACGGCCCGCCGATCTCCTTCGGGGGCACCACCTACCCCAAGGGCCTCGGCGTCCACGCACCCAGCGAGATCGCCTACCACCTCGGCGGGACCGCCGTACGGTTCACCGCGCTCGTCGGCATCGACGACTTCTCCGCCAGGCAGAGCGCGCTCGGCGCCACCCGCGCCAAGGTCTACGGAGACGGCCGTCCGCTGCTGACCACCCCCACCCTCACGGCGGCCGGCGGCCCCGTCGCCGTCGACCTGGACGTGCGGGGCGTACGCGTGCTGCGCCTGGTGGTCGAGGACGCCAACGACCGCTCGTCCTTCGACCACACCTCCTGGGCCCTGGCCCGCGTCACCGTGGCCTGAGCCGAGCCCGCCCGGGGCGCCTACCACAGCGAGCCGAACGCGTCCCGGGCGCAACTCCTCACGTGAGGACGGCGGAAGCCCCGACCGGATCGGCCGCCACCCGGAATCCGATGTTCCCCGTCGAGCTGTCCGGGGTGTTCGAGCTGCGGGCCGCCACCCGGTAGCGGTTGCAGTAGGAGTCGTGGCAGAGGTAGGAGCCCCCGCGCATCGCGCGGGAGGACTCCTCACCCGGGGTGAACGGGTCCGCGCACCACTCCCAGACGTTGCCGACCGTGTTGTAGAGGCCGAAGCCGTTGGGCCGGAAGGACTTCACGGGGGCGGTGGAGACGTGGCCGTCGGCGGCCGTGTTGAGAACGGGGAACTCCCCCTGCCAGATGTTGCACATGTGCCGTCCGCCGGGGGTGAGTTCGTCACCCCACGGATAGCGCCGCTGCTCCAGACCGCCCCGGGCGGCGTACTCCCACTCGGCTTCGGTGGGCAGCCGGGTCCCGGACCAGGCGCAGTAGGCCTGGGCGTCGTTCCAGGAGACGTGGACGACGGGATGGTCCTGCCGCAGTCCGCCACGGAGCTCCCCGCCCCCTCCGGGCGGTTCCAGGC
>NZ_JBHVUQ010000417.1:0-1875 GCF_042884105.1 Streptomyces sp. NPDC058157 | reverse complement strand
CTTCAGAACTAACACAGTGGACGCGAGCAACTGAGGACAAGCCCTCGGCCTATTAGTACCAGTCAGCTCCACCCGTTACCGGGCTTCCACATCTGGCCTATCAACCCAGTCGTCTACTGGGAGCCTTACCCTCTCAAGGAGGTGGGAATACTCATCTTGAAGCAGGCTTCCCGCTTAGATGCTTTCAGCGGTTATCCCTCCCGAACGTAGCCAACCAGCCATGCCCTTGGCAGGACAACTGGCACACCAGAGGTTCGTCCGTCCCGGTCCTCTCGTACTAGGGACAGCCCTTCTCAGTATTCCTACGCGCACAGCGGATAGGGACCGAACTGTCTCACGACGTTCTAAACCCAGCTCGCGTACCGCTTTAATGGGCGAACAGCCCAACCCTTGGGACCGACTCCAGCCCCAGGATGCGACGAGCCGACATCGAGGTGCCAAACCATCCCGTCGATATGGACTCTTGGGGAAGATCAGCCTGTTATCCCCGGGGTACCTTTTATCCGTTGAGCGACGGCGCTTCCACAAGCCACCGCCGGATCACTAGTCCCGACTTTCGTCCCTGCTCGACCCGTCGGTCTCACAGTCAAGCTCCCTTGTGCACTTACACTCAACACCTGATTGCCAACCAGGCTGAGGGAACCTTTGGGCGCCTCCGTTACCCTTTGGGAGGCAACCGCCCCAGTTAAACTACCCATCAGACACTGTCCCTGATCCGGATCACGGACCGAGGTTAGACATCCAGCACGACCAGAGTGGTATTTCAACGGCGACTCCACAACCACTGGCGTGGCTGCTTCAAAGTCTCCCACCTATCCTACACAAGCCGAACCGAACACCAATATCAAACTGTAGTAAAGGTCCCGGGGTCTTTCCGTCCTGCTGCGCGAAACGAGCATCTTTACTCGTAGTGCAATTTCACCGGGCCTATGGTTGAGACAGTCGAGAAGTCGTTACGCCATTCGTGCAGGTCGGAACTTACCCGACAAGGAATTTCGCTACCTTAGGATGGTTATAGTTACCACCGCCGTTTACTGGCGCTTAAGTTCTCAGCTTCGCAACCCCGAAAGGTCACTAACCGGTCCCCTTAACGTTCCAGCACCGGGCAGGCGTCAGTCCGTATACATCGCCTTACGGCTTCGCACGGACCTGTGTTTTTAGTAAACAGTCGCTTCTCGCTGGTCTCTGCGGCCACCCCCAGCTCAGAGAGCAAGTCTCATCACCAGGAATGGCCCCCCTTCTCCCGAAGTTACGGGGGCATTTTGCCGAGTTCCTTAACCATAGTTCACCCGAACGCCTCGGTATTCTCTACCTGACCACCTGAGTCGGTTTAGGGTACGGGCCGCCATGAAACTCGCTAGAGGCTTTTCTCGACAGCATAGGATCATCCACTTCACCACAATCGGCTCGGCATCAGGTCTCAGCCTTAACGTGTGACGGATTTGCCTACCACACGGCCTACACCCTTACCCCGGGACAACCACCGCCCGGGCTGGACTACCTTCCTGCGTCACCCCATCGCTTACCTACTACCACCTTGGATCGGCGGCTCCACCACTTTCCTTTCCCCGAAGGGTCCGGAACGGCTTCACGGCCTTAGCATCAGAGGATTCGATATTGGGCGTTTCAAAGCGGGTACCGGAATATCAACCGGTTGTCCATCGACTACGCCTGTCGGCCTCGCCTTAGGTCCCGACTTACCCTGGGCAGATCAGCTTGACCCAGGAACCCTTAGTCAATCGGCGCACACGTTTCTCACGTGTGTATCGCTACTCATGCCTGCATTCTCACTCGTGAACCGTCCACAACTAGCTTCCGCTGCTGCTTCACCCGGCACACGACGCTCCCCTACCCATCACAGCGGGCGTTGGCCCT
>NZ_JBHVUQ010000416.1:616-1893 GCF_042884105.1 Streptomyces sp. NPDC058157 | reverse complement strand
CCTCCCACACCAACGCCAGGCCGATGCTGTCGCGCCCGTCACGGCCGAGTGCGACCAGCTTCCCGTCCGGGCTGAACGCCACCGCGTTCGGCTGCGCCGGCGTGTTGCCCTGGGAGGCGGAGACCACCGTGACCACCTCCCGGTGGGAGGCCGCGTCCCACACCGTGACGGCGGCCCGGCCGTGCTCGCGCTCCTTGTCGTCACGGCTGCGCAGGTCGGGGGGCAGGCTGTAACTGGCGGCGAAGAGGCCGCCGGTGCGGGAGAAGGTGACGGCGTCGGCGGCGCCCAGGGCGCGGTCCACCGCCAGCACACCCACCTGCTTCCCGGCGGCCGGGTCGATCAGGACGACCTTGTTCTTCCCGCCGGTCGCCAGGAGCCTGCCGTCCGGGCTGTACGCGATCCCCCTGCCGTCGCCCGTCTCACGGCCCACCTCGACCAGCGCGCCCGCCGTCAGCTTCACGACGGCGGCCGCGGAGTCGGAGCTGGTGGACCCCTGGGCAGCGGTGGCGGGCCGGCTGTCGTCCGAGGCCGCCCGGATCCCCATCGGCACCCCGACGGCGGCGAGGGCGGCGAGGCCCGCGGCCGCCAGCAGCGCACGCCGTCCCGGCCGTCCCGGCTGTGCCCCGGTGCCGGTGTGGGCGTCGGCCGCGGCCTTCCGCTCCCCGACCATCTCCACGAGGGTGGGCGGCAGCCAGTCGCCCCGCTCCGGCCCGGCCAGACCCCGCACCAGCTCACCGAGGTCCGGACGGGCCTGCGGGTCCTTGGCCAGGCAGGCGGCGATCAGACCGTGCAGCGGTTGCGGCACCCCCGCGAGGTCCGGCTCCTGCGTCACCACGCGCAGCAACGCGTCGGAGCCGGGCCCGGCGCCGAAGGCGTTGCGGCCGGTGGCGGCGTACGCGAGGACGGCGCCGAGGGAGAAGACGTCCGAGGCCGGGACGGCCGCGCCGGTGCGGACCTGCTCCGGCGCGAGGAACACGCCGCCGGGTGCGGCACCGACCGTCCGGGACGGGTGCGCGGCGTCCCACAGCCGGGCGAGCGCGAAGTCGGTCAGCCGCGGACCGTCGTCGGCGAGGATCACGTCGCCCGGGGTGAGGCCCCCGTGCAGCAGACCGGCCGCGTGCACCGCGGTCAGGGCCTCCGCCAGCCCGGACCCCAGCGCCCGCAGCGCCTCCTGCGGCAGCGGCCCGTGCGCCGCCACCGCCTCCCGCAGCGACGGGCCGGGGAAGTAGGCGCTCGCCACCCCCACCGCGTCCCCGTCGGCGGCGGCGTCCACCACC
>NZ_JBHVUQ010000416.1:0-606 GCF_042884105.1 Streptomyces sp. NPDC058157 | reverse complement strand
CCACCTGCGCCGTGTAGAAGCCGCTCACCCTGCGCGCGGAGGCGGTCAGTTCCGAGAAGCGGCGCCGGAACTCCGGATCGGCCGCCAACTCCGGCGCGAGCAACCTGACCGCCACCAGCCGGCCGCTGCGGGAGCGGCCGAGGAACACCGTCCCCAGTTCCCCGCCGCCCAGTCGCCCGACCAGCCGGAATCCGCCCACCTCACGCGGATCGCCGGCCTGTAGGTGTGTCGTCATCGCCGTGTTCCCTCCCGAATCGCGCCCGCCGTGGAACGTAGCGGCGCCGAGAGCGTTCGGATTGGACGAATGTGACCTCGCTCCCGGGTGGGTCCGGGTCCTTCACCCGGCCGGGGCGGTCGCGTGGGACAGCGCCACGCCACCGATGATCATGGCGAGGGCGAGGAGCCGGCCCACGGTCACCGGGTCCTTGTGGACCACGACGCCCAGGGTGATGGCACCGGCCGCGCCGATTCCGGTGAAGACGGCGTAGGCCGTGCCGACGGGCAGGCCCTTCATCGCCAGGGACAGCAGATAGACGGCCACGGCGGCGAGCACGAAGCAGAGCAGCGTGGGCAGCGGACGGGTGAAACCGGCCGTCGGCTTGATGC
>NZ_JBHVUQ010000415.1:0-1899 GCF_042884105.1 Streptomyces sp. NPDC058157 | reverse complement strand
GTCCGGGTGAGCACGGGACGGCCTTCGCTCCCCGGACGTGCCCCGCTCCCGCCCTGTCCACGGACCGCGCCGGACGGCCGCGGCGCGAAACCCCGGCACGGCACGCGGGAGACCTGGTGGGTCCGTACGGCCCGAGGAGGCGCCGCGTCGTCGGCGACTTCAACGACTGGACGCCCGGCGCCCACCCGCTCCGACGGGTGGCGCGCCGTCCCCGCCCCCTCGCGGCCGGGGACCACTGGTCCGACGAGGACGAGGACGAGGCCGAGGACGAGGCCGACGGCCGGGAAGGCGCGAACGGCCGCCCGATGGCCTGCCCCCGGGCCCGCCCGCGGGCGGCCGCCCCGCCCCTGCCGCCACCCCGCGGGGGAGGGAGTCGTCGCTCGGCGGCACCGGCGGCCGCATCCGGTGGGGCCGCCGCCTACCGGCAGGCCCACGGCTGCACCCCATCCCGGACCCCCGGACGGGGCGCTGACCCCGTCCCGCCCCCACACATCCCCGCCCGCGCCCCAGAGGCGCCCGTGGAACCGCTCCACACCCGGCCCCCGCCCCCCGTTACCCGGGCCCCCCGGTGGGCAGGCGCCGGGTGCGGCAGTCTTCGCGGCAGCCCGCCCGGGAACGGGTACGGGAGCGGCGAGGACGACCGGCCGCACGCCCCGCGACGCGAGGGAAGGGGAAACGATGCGATGGCACCCCGTCCCCGAGCGCCCCGGCCGCCCCGTCCCCGAGCGCCGCGGCTGCTCCACCCCCGACGCCGACCAGTTCGCCGCGTTCCTCGCATCGGTCTACGGAACGCGCCTCGCCGTTCACGCCCCCGCCGCCGCGACGCGGCCCTACCGCTGCTCCTTCGTCTCCACCCCCGCCGCCGTCGCCGGCGAACTGGAACTGCCCGGCACCCTCGGCTTCGCCGCCGGCCCGCCCGCCCTGCTCGTCGTCTCCACCCTCCTGGCGGGCCACGTCACCGTCGCGGAAGGACGCGAGGAACACCGCTTCGGACCGGGCCACACCTTCCTCAACGGACGGCCCGGCCGCCCCCGCACCGCCCGGACGCAGGACGCCGCCCTCATGAGCCTCTCCCTGCCCTGGACCGCGGTCCAGGCCGCGGCCGGCCGGGACGCGGGCGACGCGCGCAGGGCCGTGCGCTTCACCGGCCTCGCCCCCGTCGACGCCCTCCGCGCCGGGATGTGGCGGCGCACCGCCGAGTTCGTCCGCCGCTCCCTGTTCGCCGCCGTCCCCGACACGGCACCCCTCGTCCTCGCCGCATCCGGGCGGCTCCTGGCCGCCACCGCGCTCGCGGTGTTCCCCAACGACGCGGCCACGGCCCCCGGCGACGGGCCCGAAGGCCCCGACTCCACCTCGGACACCCTGCGCCGCGCCGTCGTCTTCATCGAGAACAACGCCGACCGGGACATCGGCCTCGCCGACATCGCCGGATCCGTGCCGGTCACCCCCAGGGCCCTGCAGTACGCCTTCGCCCGGCACGCCGGCACCACACCCCTGACCTACCTGCGCCGGGTCCGCCTCGCACAGGTCCACGCCGAGCTGCGGGCCGCGGATCCGGCCGGTCCGGTCACCGTCACGGAAGTCGCCGCACGCTGGGGCTTCGCCCACGCCGGCCGGTTCGCGGCCGTCTACCGCGACGCCTACGGCGCCCCGCCCTCCCACACCCTGCGCTTCCCGGCCGGAGAGTGACCCGCGACCCCTCACCGGGCGGCGACCATGGGACGGTGCCCCACCGCACCCCCGACCGCCCCCCGAGGCACGTCGGCGCGCCCGCAGCCCGCGGGGCGCGGCCGTACACGCGTGGGCCCTCGAGGGGCCGTCAGCGCGGGGCCCGGCGGCGGGTCACGGTCAAGGTGGCGCCGTGTGCGACGGTCTCGTACCCCGCCGTCTCCAGGGCGG
>NZ_JBHVUQ010000414.1:0-1899 GCF_042884105.1 Streptomyces sp. NPDC058157 | reverse complement strand
TCCTGGACCTGCGCGGGGTCGGCAAGGCCGTGCCCAAGCCGGCCCCCGCCCAGGCGGAGTTCTTCGAGGAGGAGCCGGTCGGCCCGCCGCGCAGGCCCGCCCCCGCGGGCGTGCTCTTCCTGGAGAACGGCGGCGGCAAGTCCGTCCTCCTCAAGCTGATCTTCTCGGTCATGCTCCCCGGCCACCGCAACACCCTCGGCGGCGCCAGCTCCGGCGTGCTCCGCAAGTTCCTCCTCGCCGACGACTGCGGCCACGTCGCCCTGGAGTGGCAGCACACCCAGACCGGCGAGTGCGTGGTCGTCGGCAAGGTCAGCGAATGGCGCGGCCGCCAGGTCTCCAACGACCCCCGCAAGTTCGCCGAGGCCTGGTACTCCTTCCGCCCCGGCCCGGGCCTGAGCCTGGACAACCTCCCCGTCGCCGAGGCCACCTCCGTGCGCCCGCCCGTCGAAGGCGCCTCCGGCGCCCAGGGCCGCCGCCGCACCATGAAGGGCTTCCGCGACGCGATCACCGAGGCCGGCAAGGCCTACCCGCACCTGGAGGTGTCCTGGGAGGAGATCCACGACCGCTGGAACGAGCACCTCACCGAACTCGGCCTCGACCCCGAACTCTTCCGCTACCAGCGCGAGATGAACGCCGACGAGGGCGAGGCCGCCGGCCTCTTCGCGGTCAAGAAGGACTCCGACTTCACCGACCTCCTGCTGCGCGCCGTCACCGACACCCGCGACACCGACGGCCTCGCCGACCTGGTCCACGGCTTCGGCAACAAACTCGGCCGCCGCGCCGAGCTGATGGCCGAACGCGACTTCACCGCCGGCTCCGTCGACCTGCTCACCCGCATCGTGGAGGCCGCCGAGACCCGCGCCCGGCTGCGCGACGTCCACGCCGGCGCCGAACGCCGCACCCGCACCCTCGCCCGCCGCCTCTCCGCCCGGGCCACCGAGGAACGCGCCCGCGCCGCGGAACTCGCCCAGCAGGTCACCGGCGCCGCCCACGCCGTCACCACCGCCGAGGGGCAGCGCGCCCGCAGCGCCGCCGTCTCCGCCGAACTCGCCTACCGGCACGCCTCGCTGGCCCTGACCGTCGCCGACAAGGCCGCCGCCGCCCAGCGCCGCGAACTCCTCGAAGCCCGCACCCTGCACTCCGCCTGGCAGGCCGCCGAGACCGTCCTGCGCCACCGCGCCTCCGCCGACCGCTCCGCCCGCGTCGCCGCCGCCATCCGCGAGGCCGAACGGGACGCCGCCCCGGCCCTCGCCGCCCGCGCCACTGCCGCCGCCGAACTCGTACAAGCCCTGCACACCGCCGCCGAGCAGGGCGAACGCGCCGCCAACGAGGAGGAGGAGCGTTCCGCCGAGCTCCAGGCCCTCGGCGAGACCGCCCACCGCGACGCCACCTCCGCCGCCACCGGCGCCCAGCGCGCCCGCAGCGAGGCCGAACACCTGCGGGCCCGCCTCGCCGAGGTCGAGCAGGAGACCGCCGAGGCCGTCCGCGCCGGCTGGCTCGACGACACCGCCCCCGACGCCGACCCGGCCCGCGCCGCGCTGGCCGCCAGCGACGCCGAGAAGACCGCAGTGGCCGCCTGGGACGAGTCCCGCGAGGCCGCCCGCTCCGCCGCCGAAGCCGCCCGCGAGGCCGCCGGCGCCGAGTCCCGCGCCGAGCTCACCGCCGCCCGCGCCGCCGACGCCGCCGACGCCGCCGAGGCCGCCCACGCGGCGGAACACCGCGCGGCCGACGCCCTGGCCGCGTCCCCGCGCCTGGCGGAGCTCCTCGGCCTCCCGTCGGTCCCCGACACCTTCCTCCCGCACCCGCGCGAGGGCCGGGCCGCCGGCTCCGGCGGCACCCCGGCAGGGCCCGGCACGGCCGGCACCGGCTCCGGCGCCCCCGCAGGGCCCGGTACACCGA
>NZ_JBHVUQ010000413.1:0-1920 GCF_042884105.1 Streptomyces sp. NPDC058157 | reverse complement strand
GGCCTCAGGTGCACCCGGATGCCGTGGCGGGCGGAGAGCCGGCTGACCACGAAGAGGCCGAGCCGGTCGCTGTCGAACAGGTCGAGGTCCTCGCACTGCTCGATCCGCCGGTTCGCCCCGGCGAGGGCCTCGCGGCCCATGCCGAGCCCGCGGTCCTCGACCTCCAGCACGTATCCGGCGCCGACGGGTTCGCCGCTGACCCGGACCTTCGTGTGCGGCGGGGAGAACTGGGCCGCGTTCTCGATCAGTTCGGCGAGGAGGTGCGTGAGGTCGGCGACCGATCCGCCCGCGACCGCGGTCTCGGCGAGCCCGCGCACCTCCACGCGCGGGTAGTCCTCGATCTCGGAGACGGCCGCGCGGACCACGTTCGTCAGCGGCACGGGCGTCCGCCAGGCCCGGCCGGGGGCGGCGCCCGAGAGGATGATCAGGCTCTCGGCGTGGCGGCGCATCCGGGTCGTGAGGTGGTCGAGCCGGAAGAGGTCTCCGAGCTCGCCGGGATCGTCGGCCCGGCGCTCCATCGAGTCGAGCAGGCTGAGCTGCCGGTGGACCAGGACCTGGCTGCGCCGGGCCAGGTTGACGAAGACCCCGCTGACCCCGCCGGCGAGTTCGGCCCGTTCCACGGCGGCGCTGAGCGCGGCCCGGTGGACGGTGGACAGGGCCTCGCCGACCTGGGTGATCTCGTCCTCGGCGGGCGGGCCGGACGGGGCCTCGGCCTCGATGTCGATCTCCTCCGACCGGCCCGCGCGGATCCGGTCCATGGCCTGCGGGAGCTTGCGGTGGGCGATCTCCAGCGCGGAGTCCCGCAACGAGACCAGTTCGACGACCAGGAACCGGCCGATGCGCACGGAGATCACGAGCGTGACGGCGACGGCGGCCAGGCCCAGCAGCACGGCGGCCCCGGCCGGGCTGAGGGCGGCCTCGGTGAGCGGGTCGGCGCGCGGTGCGGTCTCGGCGCGGGCGGCCTGGCGGATCTCGCGCAGGGAGCTGCCGACGCTCGTGTACGCGCCGTCCCAGCCCGGCGGCGTCCCACGGGACTCCTTCGCGGCGGAGGCGGAGGCTCCGGCGCCCCCAGAGGCACCGGCGGCCCCGGAGGCCCCGGCGCCCGCGGCCGTCGGCGTCAGCGCCTTGTCCTCGGCGGCGGTGAGCTCGCCGTACGCGGCGCTCCGCGCCACCGACTCCCACACCGCCCGCTGCCCCGGCGGCAGGTCCCCCGCGGTGGCCGCGGTCAGCGCGCGGCGGGCCTCGACTGCGGCGGTCAGGCGGCGCTGCGCGTCGGCGCTGCGGGCGCCCGGCAGGGCGAGCAGCGCGTCCTCCCGGGAGAGGAGTTCGGCGGCCCGGGCGAAGTCGAGCAGGACCCGGGCGTCCGCGCCGAGCTCGGGGTGCGCACCGCCGGACAGGGCGCCCTCGACCGCCAGGGCGGAGTCGGCGACGCGGGTGTACGTCTCGTAGGCCCCGTTGGGGGTGGCACGCCGGTCGGCGATGTCCTTGCGGGCGGAGCCGAGGGCCTCCGCGTCGGCGACGAAGGCGGTGAGCCGGGCGACGGTGTCGGCGCGGTAGTCACCGGTGTCGGCGACGGTGTGGCGGTCGCCGAGGCGCAGCCGCCGGACGGCCTCGTCGGTCCGCCGGGCCTGCTCCTGGAGGGCGGCCGCCTGGTCGGAGGCGGGGTCGGCCAGGAAGCGGACGGCGGCCCGGCGTTCGGCCTCGATCTCGGTGAGGGCGGCGGCGACGGGCGTGCGTATCGCGGCGTCGACCTGCCGGACGCGGCCGAGGCGGACGATGTCCTGGGCGGCGCTGACGGTGGCGAAGCCCCAGAGGGCGAGCAGGGAGACCACGGGGACCATCAGCAGCGAGACGATCTTCGCCCGGACGGTGGCGGGCCGCAGCCGGAACCCGGCCCTCGCCGGGCTCCCGCCGCCGGAC
>NZ_JBHVUQ010000412.1:0-1953 GCF_042884105.1 Streptomyces sp. NPDC058157 | reverse complement strand
CGGCCGAGGCGGAGGGTCTCGGCGACGGTGAAGCGGGCGTGGAGCGGCTTCTCCTGGGCGAGGTAGGCGGTGCGGCAGCGGGCCTCGGCGGTGCCGGGGGCGTGGCCGAATACCCGTATCCGTCCGGTGGTGGGGCGCAGCAGGCCGGCCGCGAGCTGGAGCAGGGTGCTCTTGCCGGCGCCGTTGGGGCCGACGAGGGCGGTGACGCGGCCCGGGGGCAGTTCGATGTCACAGGCCCGCAGGGCGTGCCGGCCCGGGAACGCCCGCCCGAGCCCGACGGCGTCCAGGGTGGGGGGATCTCCGGGTATGCGGTCCGGCGCGTGGTGCTGGTCGTTCACGCCGTGTCCTCTCTCGACGTTCCGGGCGCGGGCCCGGAGGGGTGGAAGCTCTCGTCCACGACGGCCGTGACGAGCGCCGTGATGTCCTCGCGGTCCAGGCCGGCCTCGCGGGCTCGGGCCGTCCACTCGGCGAGGGCGGTGCGCAGGGGCGAATCCGGCGCCGTCTGGGGGTGGGAGAGCGAGCGCCGGACGAAGGTGCCCGCGCCGGGGCGGGGTTCGACGAGGCCCTCGCGTTCGAGTTCCCGGTACGCCTTGAGGACGGTGTTGGGGTTGATCGCGGTGGCCGCGACCACCTCACGGGCCGTCGGCAGGCGGTCCCCCGGCTCCAGCACGCCCAGGCGCAGGGCCTGTTTGACCTGGTTGACGAGTTGCAGATAGGTGGCGACGCCGCTGCGCCGGTCCACTCGGAACTCCATGATCTCCTTCCTTCGTCATTCCACTAAGGTGTTAGTGGAATAGTGCAGACGAGGTGAGTGATCGTCAAACCGGGCACGCTGCGCGCTGGAAGGGGAAGGCGGCGGAGTATGACCGAACGGTCACAGCCCGTCGGGCACGGAACGCGGAGACCGGGTCGGACATCTAGGTGATCAGCGGGCCGGAGACGGCCATGGCGACATGACGGCGAGACCGGCACGGCCGGGTGTGAACAGCAAGGTGGGCGTGGATGAAGGCGGAAACGGTGTCGGGCGGCGACGGAACCCTTGCCCTGGCCGGGCGGGAACGGGGAGGGGCGGACCCGGAAGGGGATGCCGCCCCCGCCACGGAGGGCACCCCGGCCACTGCCACACCCGAGGACACGGACTCCGCCGCGCGCGAGGGCACGCACACTCGGGCCGCCGACGGCTTGGCCCGGACGGCGCGGGAGCAGGACACCGCCGCCACACGGGAGGGCGCGGGACCGGGGCCGGATGACACCGAGGCCCCGGCGGGACGGAAGCCCACGGGCACGGAGACCGCACCGGGCGGCGCCGGGCGCGAACCCGCCGCTGCCACGGCGCCCTCGGCCAGGGCCCAAGACACGGACTCCGCCGCACCGGGCGGCGCCGAGCGTGAGCCCGCCGCTGCCACGGCACCGTCGGCCGGGGCCCGGGGCGCGGACTCCTCAGCACCGGGCGCCCCGGACTCCGCGGAGCACCAGGATGCCGACACCGTCACCGCGCCCGACGCGTCGGCCGAGGCCGGGCCGGCCGACGTCACGAAGTTCTCGGCCAAGGCCCAGGGCGCGGGCTCCGCCGCCGCGCGGGAGGGCGCGGGACCGGGGCCGGATGGCAGCGAGGGCCCGACGGGGCAGAAGCCCGTCGGCACGGAGACCGCACCGGGCGGCGCCGGGCGTGAGCCCGCCGCTGTCACGGCGGCGGCGGCCGGGGCTCGGGGCGGGGACTCCACAGCACAGGGCACCCCGGTGCACCAGGACGCCGGCACCGCTGCCGCGCCCGGCGCCCCCGCCGAGGCCCGGCTCGGCGGCGAGGGCGTCGGGCGGGGCGGGACCGTCCCCGAGGGGCCCACCCCGGCAGGGGCTGAGTCCCGCCGCGGCACGGACGCCGAGGCCCCCGACCGGGGGGCCGACGCCGAGGCCCCCGCCGGAGGCGGTACCCGTGCCGGGAAGAGGGTCCGT
>NZ_JBHVUQ010000411.1:0-1973 GCF_042884105.1 Streptomyces sp. NPDC058157 | reverse complement strand
GCGGCTCCGGCGCCGGACGCGGCCGGTCCGCCCACGGCGTCCGCGCGCCCTCCCGCCGCACGGGAACCGGCTTCGCCGGCCGCGTCCGAACCGGGCTCGTCGGCCGCCGGCGAACCAACCCCGCCGGCCCCGCCCGAGCCGGGCCCCGGCACAGCCGCAGGCGGGAGGCCCGCAGGGCCCGTTCCCGGTGCAGCCAGGGGCGGAGCGGAGTCGTCCGCGGCGGTCGCCCCGTCCGCCGGGTGCGTGCCCGGCGCCGCCGTGGCCGCAGCGTCCACGCCCGGCCCGTCCGGAGCCGGAGCCGACCCGTCGCCCCCGGGCCCCGCCGGAGCCGGGAGGGACCAGCCGACGTCCGACAGGGGGAGGTCGCAGCAGCGGACCTCCACCCCGTGTTCGCGGGCCCAGCGGATCGCCGCCAGTTCCGGGGAGAAGTCCGCGAACGGATAGAAGGCCAGCCGGCCCTCGAGGCCCAGGCCCGCCAGGGCCACCGGGGCGACCGTCTCCGGGTCGGCCAGGTGCGTCAGCCACGGCTGGAAGTCGGCCGGCAGCTCCACGCAGACCACCTCCGGGTCCGCGGCCGCCAGCAGCGCCGGCACCACCGCCGCCAGGGCGGGACTGTGGTGCCGAACCCCCAGCAGGTAGGGCGCGCGCGAGGCGGCCAGGGCCGCCACGGCCTCCCGTGGATCAGCGATCGGCGTCAACGCAGGCTCCCGCGCAGGTCCCAGAGCCGGCGCCACATCGCCGAGCCGTCCTCGGCCCGGCGCCGCACCGGGCCGTCCCAGTAGCCCAGCAGCCGGCCGTGGTCGGCCGGGTCGTCCTTGCGCACCACGCCCAGCAGATGGCCCGGCAGCAGGTCCAGCACGTCACCGCCCGGCAGGTACGCGGCCGCGACTCCCAGCGAGGCCGCCACCTGAACCGCTTCTGCCGTGGACATGACCGTGCCGGGCCGTTCCACGTCCCAGCCCTCCGCGCTTCGCCCCGAGCGCAGGTCCCGGAAGACGGTGACGAGCGCGTCGAGCACGCTGTCGTCCACCCCGAACGCGGCCCCGGCCCGCTCCACGGCGGTGACGGCCTGCCGGCGGATCAGCGCGGCCTCCGCGTCCGGGTCCGAGATCGGGCCGACCGTCTCGAAGTTGAAGCGCCGCTTCAGCGCCGCCGACATCTCCGAGACCCCCCGGTCGCGCAGGTTGGCTGTGGCGATGACGGTGAAACCGGGAGCCGCCGAGACCACCGAGTCCTCGGTCGCCGTCAGCTCCGGCACGCTCACCCGCCGGTCGGACAGGATCGACACCAGCGCGTCCTGCACCTCGGGCAGGCAGCGCGTGATCTCCTCGACCCGCACCACCCGCCCCGCACGCATCGCCGCCAGCACGGGGGAGTCGACCAGGGCCTCCCGGGTCGGGCCCTGTGCCAGCAGCAGCGCGTAGTTCCAGCCGTAGCGGAAGGCGTCCTCAGTGGTGCCCGCCGTGCCCTGCACGGTGAGCGCGCTCGTGCCGCACACCGCGGCCGACAGCAGCTCGGACAGCATCGACTTGGCGGTGCCCGGCTCGCCCGTGAGCAGCAGCCCCCGCTCACCGGCCAGGGTCACCACGCAGCGCTCCACCAGGGCGCGTTCGCCGACGAACTTCGGGGCGATCACCAGCTTGGACGGCAGCCCGGCGCGCCGCTTCGGCAGGGCCAGCTCCTCGCCCTCGCTGCCGCACACGAAGGTCACCACCGCACGCGGGGTCAGCGCCCAGCCCGGCGGGCGGGGGCCGGGGTCCTGGGCGGCGAGGAAGGCCAGTTCGGCGGCGTACCGCTCCTCGGCGGGCACCACCTGCCGGGCGGGAGCGGACGGTTCGGTCACGGTCATCGGGAAGTCCTCAAGTCCTGGTCGGAGAAGTCGAAGAAGGAGGAGAAAGAGAAGAAGCCGAGGCGGCGGGGGCGTGTGCCGTCGGGCCGGGCACGCCCCCGCCGGAGCCGGTTCACCCGGCGGG
>NZ_JBHVUQ010000410.1:0-2034 GCF_042884105.1 Streptomyces sp. NPDC058157 | reverse complement strand
GTGCCGAGCCGGCGCAGGGCGTCCTCGACCGCTGTGATGAGGCGGGAGCGGGAGGTGCCGTGGTCGCCGGGGCCGTCACCGGTCGGCAGTCCCGCCTTGGTGGAGATGAGCACCTGGTCGCGGCGGCCCTTGACGGCCTGGCCGAGTACCTCTTCGGAGGCGCCCGCCGAGTAGACGTCGGCGGTGTCGAAGAGGGTGATGCCGGCGTCGAGGCAGATGTCGACGAGTCGGCGGGCTTCCTTGGCGTCGGTGCTGCCCCAGGCGCCGAAGACGGGCCCCTGGCCGCCGAAGGTGCCGGCGCCGAATCCGAGGACGGGGACCTTGAGGCCGGACGCACCGAGCTGCCTGTATTCCATGACGGACTCCTCCCACGAGCTGTAATGGGACCATGGACCCATTAAGGTGGTCTCAACGTAACAGCCGATCTCCACTAATGGAACCAGGGACCCGTTATGACGTTGCCGAGTGATGGCCCGATGTCCGCCCCGGAGGGCTCATGGGATGCCGTGGGCGCGGGAGGCGGGGCGGGTGAGCCGGGGACCGTGCGCCCCGGGGGCCGGACGGCCCGGGTGCGGGCCGCCGTACTGGAGGCCGCCGGGGACATGCTGGCCGAACAGGGCTTCCACGGGCTGGACCTGGCCGAGGTCGCCCGGCGGGCCGAGGTCGGCAAGACCACCGTGTACCGGCGCTGGGGCACCGCGGCCGGGCTGGTCGCCGACCTGCTGGCGGACATGGCCGAGCAGTCACTCCCGCGCACCGCCACCGGCTCGCTCGAAGAGGACCTGCTGGCCAACGCCCGGCTCGTCCGCCGCACCCTGTCCGACCCGCGCCAGGGCCCCCTGTTCAAGGCCGTCATCGCGGCCGCCACCGGCGACGCCCGGACGGCCGAGGCCCTGCACCGGTTCTACGAGGTCCGGGTCGCGGAGTGGGCGCCCTGCGTCCAGGAGGCCGTCGGGCGGGGGGAGTTGCCCGAGGGCACGGACGCCGCCGAGGTGGTGCGCGCCGTCTCCGCCCCGCTCTACTACCGCCTGCTGACGACGGACGCCCCGCTGGACGAGGCCGCGGCGCGGCGGGCGGCCGGGGCAGCGGCCGCGGCGGCCCGCGCGGGGGCCTTCGTACGCATTCCGTAGAGGCCGGGCCGAGGCCGTGCGCCGGCCGCCCGGCACCGGCCCCCGGCGGCCGGCGCCACGCGTCGGCTACGGTAGGAGGCATGGCCACGCCCCGAGTTTCCTAGCTGAGGACCCGCTTCCACGCCAGAAGTGTGTCCTTTTGCTTTTTCGGAGCGTCCTCTCGTGATTACCGTTCGTGATGTCGAGCTGCGCGCAGGTGCCCGCCTGCTGCTCTCGGACATTTCCCTCACCATCTCTCCCGGTGACCGTATCGGCCTGGTCGGCCGCAACGGCGCGGGGAAGACCACCTTGATGACCGCCCTGGCCGGGCGGGCCGAGTCCACCGCCGGGACGATCACCCGTACCGGTCCCGTCGGGTTCCTCGCGCAGGACTCCCGCGCCGCCGACCAGACGGTGACGGTCACCGACCGGATCCTGTCCGCGCGCGGTCTGGACGCCGCGCTCCACCGCCTGCGCACCGCCGAGGCCGCGATGGCCGGGGCCGCCGGCCCGGGCGCCCTGGAGCGGGCGATGCGCGCCTACGCCGGGGCGGAAGCGGCGTTCCAGGCCGCGGGCGGGTACGCGGCCGAGGCGGAGGCCGCCCGGGTGGCGGCGGGGATGGGCCTGCCCGAACGGGTACTGGCCGAGCCCGTCGGCAACCTCTCGGGCGGGCAGCGGCGCCGGGTGGAGCTGGCGCGGCTCCTGTTCGCCGGGCACGGCGGCGTGCTGCTGCTGGACGAACCGACCAATCACCTGGACGCCGATTCCATCGGCTGGCTGCGCGCCTTCCTGCGCGAGTACCAGGGCGGCCTGGTGCTGATCAGCCACGACACCGCGCTGCTCGCCGGTGTCGTCAACCGGGTCTTCCACCTGGATCCCACCCGGGCGGCCATCGACGTCCACAACACCGGCTGGACCACCTACC
>NZ_JBHVUQ010000409.1:0-2046 GCF_042884105.1 Streptomyces sp. NPDC058157 | reverse complement strand
CCGGCTGCACCGCCGCGGGCACCACCCTGACCTGCGGACCGCAGGCGGAACTGGCCCCGGGGCAGAGCGTGTCGTGGACCTTCACCGTCCGGCTGGACCCCGCCTTCGAGGGCGACGGCACGACGCTGGCCAACACCGCGACGGCCTCGGCCGACACCGCCGACCCCGTACCGGCGGACAACAGCGGTACGGCCGGCCCGCCGGGCGGCGGCGTCCGCCCGGCGACGGCCGACGTGGAGCTGTCCAAGCAGGCGCAGGCGGGCTGAGGCGGAGCCGCGCAGCCCCTCACCCGAGGCGGAGCCCCCGCCCGCCGCACCACCGATTTCCGTACAGCCCCTGTACGGCCGACTCCGCACGAACGGAAAGATGCGATGACGACCACACCCGGCCGGCGGCCCGCCGCGTGGGCCATGGCCGCGCTGATCTGCGCGGGACCCCTGTGGACCGCCCCGCCCTCGGTGGCCGCCGCGGCCCCCGCCGGCCGGCAGGCCGCCGAACCGGCGGGCCCGCACATCGAGGTGACGGCGCGGACCGTCCGGGCCCCGGGCGAGATCATCACGTACACCCTCACCGCCGTGAACCACGGCCCGTCGGTGGCGCGGAACGTGATCGCGCGCGACCGCCTCCCCGCCGGGATCACCTTCGTGGGCTCCTCCGACGGCTGCACCGCCACCGACCAGACCGTCACCTGCGGCCCCGAGCCGCAGCTCGGCGTCGGCCAGCGCAAGAGCTGGACCTTCCAGGCCCGGCTCAGCGCCTCCTACCAGGGCGACGGCTCCGACCTGGGCAACAGCGCCGTCGGCAGCTCGGACGCCACCGACCCGACGCCCGACAACAACCGGCCGAAGCCGGTGATCCCGCCGGGGCCCTTCGACCCGGTGTCGGACCTCGCCACCGTGAAGACCGCCCTGGGGGCCGGGCCCACGGTGCCCGGGCAGCAGTTCGAGTACGAGGTCCGCACCACCAACAAGGGGCCCTCGGACGCGCGCAACGTCACGGTCACCGACACCCTGCCGGACGGACTGACCTTCGTCTCCTCGGCCGACCCGTGCTCGGCCTCCGGGCGCAACGTCACCTGCGGCCCGCTGGCCCGGCTGGTGCCGGGGGCCGAGGTGGTGTGGACGTTCAAGGTGAAGCTGGACCCGGCGTACTCCGGCGACGGCAGCGACCTGCGCAACACCGCCACCTCGTCTTCCGCCTCCAAGGACCCGGAGCCCGCCGACAACACCTCCCGGCCCGTGCTGCCGCCCGGCGGGGTGACCGAGCCGCAGGCCGACGTGTGGACCTCCAAGCGCCCGGCGACCGACACGCCCATCGCCCCCGGCCAGACCTTCGAGTACGTCGTCACCGCCACCAACGACGGCCCCTCCCGGGCCCTGAACACCACGGTCACCGACAAGCTGCCCGCCCAGCTGGCCTTCGTCTCCTCCCCGGACGGCTGCCGCGACGACAACGGCACCGTCACCTGCGCGCCGGTGGCCGTACTGGAGCCGACAGCGTCCAAGACCTGGCGGTTCACGGTCCGGCTGGACAGCAACTACACCGGCGACGGCTCCGACGTCCGCAACACCGCCACGGCCACCTCCACCACCAAGGACCCGCGCCCGGCGAACAACACCAGCAGCCCGGCGGGCCTGCCCGGCAGCAAGGTCAACAAGCCGACCGCCGACCTGGCGGTCACCAAGGAGGCCGTGGGGAGCAAGCCCCCGACCCCGGGCGAGGTCTTCGACTACCGCATCCGCGTCACCAACAACGGCCCGTCGGCCGACGCCTTCAACGTCAAGCTCACCGACAGCCTGCCCGAGGGCCTGTCGTACGTGAACTCCTCCCCGGCCGGCTGCGAGGTCTCCGGGCACGTCGTCTCCTGCCGCCGCGCCACCCCGCTGAAGGTGGGCGAGACCGTCGAGTACCTGCTGACGGTCAAGGTGGACCCGGCCTACAGCGGCGACGGCAGCGACCTGAAGAACACCGCCCGGGGACGGGCCGTCCACGCCGGCCCGTCGGGCCACGCACACCCCGACAGACAGGCGAGGACGTGTACAGGAC
>NZ_JBHVUQ010000408.1:0-2051 GCF_042884105.1 Streptomyces sp. NPDC058157 | reverse complement strand
AGCCGCCGTCGTAGACGACGCCGCGCGACAGGACCCGGCCGTCGCGCACCTCGCCGGCCTGCAGGACCACGCGGCTGCCGACGGACCGGCCGGTCACTCCGGGTCCCAGTTCGGCGATGGTCCCGGCGACCTCGTGTCCGAGGGTGACGGTGTCCCCGGGGAGGTGCAGGGGGGTGAGGGTGCCGTCGATGAGGTGCACGTCGGACAGGCAGACGCCGGCGGCCTCCACCTTGACCAGCACCTGGCCGGGTCCGGGGGAGGGGACGGGGACCTCTTCGACGGTGAGGGTGCGCGAGGGGACGTGCAGGCGCGCGGCACGCATGAGTTCCATGCGGGGAGCCCCTTTCAGATCTGCGACCGCGAGCTATCGCAAGTCGTCTTGCGTTCCAACGTACGCCGCCCCCGCTCCTATCGCAAGGAGCCTTGCGATAGCCTGGGCGGGTGACGCGCCACGAGGAAAACCCCCCACAGCAGTCCCCGCCCCTGAGACGGCGCGGGGAGCGGATGCGGCAGGCCGTCCTCACCGCCACCGTCGACCTGCTCACGTCCCAGGGGCTGGCGGCCACCACGGTCACCGCCGTCTCCCGGGCGGCCGGCGTGCACGAGACCTCGGTTTACCGGCGCTGGAAGACCCGCGAGAACCTGATCTTCGACGCGCTCGCCACCCGCACCGAGGCGGCCCTGCCCACCCCCGACACCGGCACGGTCCGTGAGGACCTGTGCGAACTGTTCACGGCACTGACCCGCTTCTTCGCCACGCCCGCCGGCACCGCGCTGCTCCTCCTGGGTACGGTCCGCGAGCAGGGCGCGCTGGAAGAAGGCCGGCGCGCGTACTGGCAGGCCCGCCTCGAACGTGCCGAAGTGCTCGTCCGGCGCGGCGTCGACCGCGGCGAACTGGCCGAGGGCACCGACCCCCACCTCCTGGTGGAAGCCATCACGGGTCCCCTCCTCGCCAGGGTCCTCCTCACCGGCGAACCCCTCGACGACACCCTGGCCGCCCGCCTGATCGACCTTGCCCTGGACGGCTCCCGCCCGCCTCATCGCCCGGGCCGCCCGACCCCGTGAAATCGATCACCTGGGCTTGCGCGGTGACTAACGCTCAGGAGCAGCGGGTGCGGCCCTCGGGCGTGTGGGCCACGGGGGTCGGGGTCGCCAGGGTGCAGGCGCTGGAGAGCGAGCGGGAGGACGCGCTGTTCCGTGACCCGCCGGCGAAGGCCTTCGCCACCGCCGGCGGCCTGTGGCCCTCCTCGCCGCCGCCCGAAGACGAGGCCGCGAGACTCCGCCGTCGGGCCGTGTCGTTCTCCGTCGTCATCAGGACCAGGTTCCTCGACGACCTGTTGCGGCAGGCATCCGGGGCCGGAATCCGGCAGGTCGTGCTGCTCGGTGCCGGCATGGACAGCCGGGCCTTCAGGATGGACTGGCCCGAGGGCACCCGGGTGTTCGAGGTCGACACCGCCGCCCCGCTGGAGTTCAAGGCCGCGGGGCTCCGCCAGGAGCGGGCCGTCCCGCGCTGCGAGCGGATCACCGTCGCGGCGGATCTGCGCGAGGACTGGCCGGGTGCGCTCGTCGCCGCCGGGCACGACCCGGCCGCGGCGACCGCGTGGATCGCCGAAGGCCTGCTGATCTATCTGCCCGAGGAAGCGGTGGAGCTGCTGACGGCTCGGATCGGCGAGCGGTCGGCGCCGGGCAGCCGGATGGGGCTGACCCTGGGCTCGCGCGGCGTGATCGAGCGCTTCGGCGCGGACGCCCCGCCGGGATCGGCGGCTTCCCTGTGGGTCTCGGAGACGCCCGACGACCCGGTGGGCTGGCTGGCCGGGCACGGCTGGGAGGCCACCGCCCATACCCTGCGCGAGCGCGCCGCCGCCTACGGCCGCCCGATCGGCATCCCGGCGCAGCCCGGGGAGCGGATCGGCGGCCTGATCTCGGCGGTCCGCCGGTGAACGAGCGAGGAGACGATATGGGCGGTGGCGTGAGCGTGCCCGGCAGGTTCCCGGTGTCGTTGGCGCAGGCGTGCGGTGGAGTGGCGCTACTGGGCGGCCGGCGAGGTCCGG
>NZ_JBHVUQ010000407.1:0-2080 GCF_042884105.1 Streptomyces sp. NPDC058157 | reverse complement strand
GTGGTGGCCGGCGCCCGGAGCCGGCCAGGCCGGGGCTCCGGCAGGGGCCTGGGGGCCGGGCACCGTCGGGGCGGCGGGCGTTGCCGGGGGCGGCCAGGCGGTGGCTCCGGCCGGGGTGTCGGGGGTCGGCCAGCCCTGGGCCGCGGTGGCCGGGGGCGGTTCCGGGGCGGGGGTGCCCGAGAGGAGTTCCGTGTGCAGGGCGCGCAGGGCCGGGCCCGGGTCGGTGCCCAGGCGGGTGGACAGGTCCCGGCGGACCGTCTCGTAGGCGGCCAGGGCCTCCGCGGGGCGGCCCACTGCGCGGAGGGCCCGGATGCGGAGCGACTGCAGGGACTCGTCCAGGGGGTGGCGGGCGCACAGTTCGGTCAGCTCCGGCAGGGCCTGTTCCGCTTCGCCCAGCGCCAGCGCCGCGCCCAGGCGGCCCCGGCGCGCGTCCATCCGTACGGCCTCCCAGCGGGCGGACTCGGCCGCCGGATCGGGGAGGGAGGCCAGCGCGGGGCCCCGCCACAGGGCGAGCGCCTCGTCGTACAGGGCCGCCGCCCGGGCGGGTTCGGCCGCGGCCGAAGCGGAGCGCACGAGCCCTTCGAAGCGGTACAGGTCGACGTCGTCCCGTCCGGCGTCCAGCCGGTAGCCGCCCTCGGCGGAGCGCACGGCCCCGTGCCCCAGGGCCCGCCGCAGCCGGGCCACCAGTGCCTGGAGCGCGGCGGGGGCGTCGGCCGGGGGGTCGGCGTCCCACACCTCGGCGACCAGCATCGCGGCGGGCACGGTGCGGCCGGGCCGCAGCGCGAGCGCGGTCAGGAGCGCGCGCAGGCGCGCTCCGCCGACGGCGACGGGGGTCCCGTCGTCGCGGATGGCCTGGGCGGTGCCGAGAATCGCGTAACGCACCGGCCCATTGTCCCCGGCCCCCGGGGGACGACGGGCCGTCGGCCCGGGATAGGTTTCGCCGCATGGTTCACCAGGGCGGCCGCGGCGAGCGGCGTATCAGTTCCGTTTTCCTCGGCATCGTCGCCGTCATGGCGGTCACCGGCTGGGCGGTGTGGACGGGCTTCGCGGCGAACCCGGGGCTCGCCGTGTTCCTCTTCGTCACCTCGGCGTGGGTGGTCTCGCTGTGCCTGCACGAGTACGCGCACGCCCGTACCGCCCTGCACGGCGGCGACTTCACCGTCGGCGCGAAGGGCTACCTCACGCTGAACCCGCTGAAGTACACGCACGCCCTGCTCAGCATCGTGCTGCCGGTGGTCTTCGTGATCCTGGGCGGGCTGGGCCTGCCCGGCGGGGCCGTGTACATCGAACGGGACCGGATCCGGGGCCGCTGGCGGCACAGCCTGGTCTCGGCGGCGGGCCCGCTGACGAACGTGGCCTTCGCGGTCGTCTGCACGGCGCCGTTCTGGCTGGACGCCCTGGACGGGGTGCCGCAGCCGTTCCGCTTCGCGCTGGCGTTCCTGGCGCTGCTCCAGGTCTCGGCGGCGATCCTGAACTTCCTGCCGGTCCCGGGCCTGGACGGCTACGGGGTCATCGAGCCCTGGCTCTCCCACCGAGTCCGGCGCGAGCTCGCGCCGCTGGCGCCGTTCGCGCTGATCGGGGTGTTCGCCCTGCTGTGGATCCCGGAGGTCAACGCGGTCTTCTTCGACGCGGTGCGGGGCGTCCTGCGCGCCCTGGGCGTCTCGGACCTGGAGACGTACTGCGGCCGCGACCTGTACCGCTTCTGGACGGGTCAGGACGGCTTCTGCGCGGCCCCCGTCGACTGACGTCCTAGACGGCCGCGCGCCGCTTCTCGGCCTTGGCCTTGCGGATGTAGAACCAGGCCATGTTGGACGTCACACCGGCCAGCAGCACCCACACGATCCCGAGGAAGCTGCCCTCCACGAAGGCGACCACGGCGGCGGCCACGGCAAGGGCGCAGACGACAACGGCGAACACGGCAAGGCGGGGCATCCGGAACAGCTCCTCGGCAACACGCAACGGGGTCGAACCCCTCCAGTGTCCCCCATCCCGCCCCGGGCCCCCGGCCCCGGGGGGGGGGCCGGGGGGGGGGGGGGGGGGACAAGTCGGGTGGGGGGCGGGCCGCGGGGGCCGTGGTGCG
>NZ_JBHVUQ010000406.1:0-2087 GCF_042884105.1 Streptomyces sp. NPDC058157 | reverse complement strand
GGGCGGCGGGGGCCGCGGTCGGCACCCGCGGCAGGGGCTGCGTCGACTCCTCCGCCGCTTCCGGCGCCGCTTCGGGGATCGTCGGCCAGGCGGGGTAGGCCGCGGCCGACGGGTCCTGGGGGACGACGACGTAGGGGCGGACGAACAGGCGGTCGTCGGGCTCGGGCCCGCTCTCATCGGGGTGTGGGGACACGGTTGTCTCCCGGCACGGTGGGGACCGGTGCGGCGGTGCGGCACCGGCCCCCACCCGCCGGTCAGGCCCTGCGCCGCCGGGCGACCGGGGTCTGGCCCGCTCCCATGGCCGGCGGAGTGAGCGGGGAGCGGACGTGTATCGGCATCTGGGGCGTCTCCGAAGTGCGGCTCAGGCGGTCGTTCTTGAGCGGACTCTTTCCCTCCGGGGCGGCTCCGGTCAAGCCGGGTGTCCGATCCGCCCCATCCATCCGGTCTCCTGCCTTCGCGCCCGGGCCGCCCCGGCGGAGGTGGACGGCCACCGTGAGGGCGGCGAGGAGCATCAGGGCGGCTCCGGTCAGCGGCGCGGCGGGTACCGAGAGGCGGTCCACGGCGAGTCCGCCGGCCAGGGCCCCCGCCGCGATGGCGAAGTTGAACATGGCCACCATCAGCGAGGACGCGGCCTCGGCGGCGCGGGGCGCGGCCTTGAGCATCCAGCCCTGGAGGCTGACGGAGACCCCGCCGTAGGCCAGGCCCCAGAGCACCAGCAGAGCGGTCCCCGCGACAGGTCCCGGCAGGACGGCCGTCAGCGCCAGCACGGCGGTGAGGGTGGCGCTGACGGCGAGCAGCGTACGGCGCGGGTCGCGCGGCCCGGCCAGGAAGTTGCCGGCGACTCCGGCCAGGCCGTAGCCGAGCAGCAGGGTGCTGACGAGGCCGGCGTCGACACCGGAGACGTCGCGCAGGATCGGCCTGACGAAGGTGTAGGCGGCGAACTGGCCGGTGACCACCAGGAAGGTGACGGCCACCCCGGTGCGGACCCCGGCGTCGGACCGCAGCAGGGCGGGCAGTTCCGCGAAGGTGACGGGCTCGGCCGGGGGCAGGGCGGGCAGCAGCAGGAGCAGGGCCACCAGGGTGAGCGCGCCGAGGGCGCCGACGGCCGCGAAGGCGGTCCGCCAGCCGCCGAGTTCGCCGAGGAGGGTGCCGGCGGGGACGCCGAGCACCGAGGCGGTGGGCACGCCGCCGAATATCAGGGCCGTGGCCCGGCCGCCGCGGTGGGCGGGGACCAGCCGGGCGGCGAGGCCGCCCGCGACGGCCCAGAACCCGCCGACGCCGATGCCGACGAGCAGCCGCGCGGCCAGTACGACGGCGAAGCTGGGGGCGAACGCGACGGCGAGGTTGGCGGCGGCCGTCAGGGCAATCAGCGCGCACAGCACGTGGCGCCGGTCCAGCCGGGCGGCACCGACGGTGACGAGGGGCGCGCAGAAGCCGGCGACGAGCCCGGGGACGGTCACCATCAGGCCGGCGGTGCCGTCGGAGACCCGCAGGTCGGCGCCGACGGGGGTGAGGAGTCCGACGGGCAGGAGTTCGGAGGTGATCAGGCAGAAGATCGCGAGGGAGACGGCGGCGACGGCCGCCCACCCCTTGGCGGCGCGGTCTGCGGGCCCGGGCACTCGGGGCGGGGGGATGCTGGACGGGGGAACGCTGGACGCGGCTGGTTCGGTCATGCTCGGCACTCCGTACGGGATGAAGGCGGACGGTTGGGGGTCCCCCCGGACGGAGTCCGGGGAGGGGCACGGCGGCACCGGGTCCCGGGGGTCGCGCCTCCCCCGTCGCCCGCACTGCCGTGCCGTGCCGATCGCGTTCGTGCCCATTCTGCGGCCGTCCGGCCGCGTTCCGGCCTGCCTGTGGAGAATCGGTTCTCCGGGGGTGCGGGGCGGTTCCCCCGCCGCTCCCGCTTCACCCGGAAGCGTGAGGGACGGAACGTCACGGCCCCGGACTACGGCATGGTGGTCGAGTGCTGTTGCGCCGGGCCGCCCTGCCCCTCTCCCTCCTGGCCCTCCTGGCGAGCGCCGGCTGTGTCTCCGTCGGCCCGGAACACGGTGCACCGGGCCCCTCCCGGGGTTCCGCGCCGCCCGCCG
>NZ_JBHVUQ010000405.1:0-2091 GCF_042884105.1 Streptomyces sp. NPDC058157 | reverse complement strand
GCGACGGGGTTGCGGAGGGCGCCCAGCCGGCCGACGCGGCGCGCGCGGACCCGGACGGCGTCGGTGCGGTGGAGGCGGGCCGCCGTGTAGGCGGCGAGGGCGGCTGCGATCGGGTCGGGGGCGGCCTCGCCGGCGGCCGGGCCGTCCCGGTGGCCGGGGTCTTCGCCGGGCGGGAGCAGGTGCGCGAGGACCACCGCGTCCTCGATGGCCTGGCAGCCGCCCTGGCCCAGGTTGGGGGCCATGGCGTGGGCGGCGTCGCCGAGCCAGGCGATCCGGCCGTGGTGCAGGGCCGGGAGCGGGGCGGCCAGGTCGTGGAGGTCGTGCCGCAGGACGTCGGCGGGGTCGAGCCGGCCGACGCGTTCCAGCAGGGCCGGGATGGGGTCGTGCCACGTCCCGAACCGGCGCAGGAGCTCCGCCCGCGGGTCGGCCGACCGGGTTCCGGCGGGCAGGACGGCGGTGGCGTACAGGTAGAACCGGCCGTCGGACAGCGGGGTCACCCCGAACCGCGCACCCCTCCCCCAGGTCTCGCTCATCGCCGGGACGTGCAGGTCCGGGGCGTCGACGAGGGCCCGCCAGGCGGTCTCGCCCAGGTGGCGCAGACCGGGGTGGGCCGGGAAGTACGCGCGGCGCAGCGGGCTGTGGATCCCGTCGGCGGCGACCACCAGATCGGCGGGCAGGTCCGGCCCGGCCCCGGTGCGCACGACGGGCCGGGCGCCGGTGTGGTCCACACCGGTCACGGCGGTGCCGTAGCGGACCGCGCCCGCCGGCAGCCCCGCCGCGAGGGCGGCGGTGAAGGCCGGGCGCGGGACGGCGATCGGGGGGACGCCGTAACGGGACGCCAGGGACGCCGTCGTGGTGCGGGTCAGCCACCGTCCTGCGGCGCTGCGCACGCCCATCCAGGCGGGCACCGCGCCGCCGACGGCACGGGCGGCGTCGACGCCGATGGCGTCCAGGGCGCGCAGGGCGTTGGGGGCGAGGCCGATGCCGGCCCCGGTCACCGGCGGTGCGGGGGCGCGTTCGCAGACGGTGACCTCCCAGCCGCGGTGGTGCAGGGCGAGGGCGGCGGTCAGACCGCCGATGCCGGCTCCGGCCACCACCGCGTGTCGCTTCGGCATCCCGCACCCCTCATGCGCGCCGGCGGGGCGCCCTGCGCCGCCGGGCGGAGCCCACTCTACGGCGGGCCGGGGGGCTGGCCGCGGGCCGGGCGGCGGCGGGCGGGCCGCATGACGGCGCGGGCCCGGGGCAGACGCTCTGATCACCGCGAGGAGGCCGCCATGTCGAACCGGCTGCTGCTGAGGACGCACCAGCGGGCCCGTCTGCTGGGCCCGGGCGACCGGCACGAGAGCTGTGACGAACGGGCGGACCGGCTGTGGGGGGAGCTGCTGCACGAGGTGCGCGTGGCCCTGACGGCCGTCCAGCTGCTCCTCGCGTTCCTGCTGGCCGCCCCCTTCACCCAGGTGTTCGGCCACCTGCCGGGCACGGACCACCTGCTCTACGTGGTGTGCGTGGTCCTCGGCGGGGCGGCCACCGGGGCGCTCACCGCTCCGGTGTGCCTGCACCGCCTGGTCACGGGCCTCGGGGTCAAGCCCGAGGCCGTGGTCTGGGCCGCCCGGCTGACCCTGACGGGGCTCGTCCTGCTGCTGGGCATGGTCGCCCTGGCCCTGCTGATCGTGCTGCGCACGGTCCTGGGGGCGTCGACGGCGCTGGTGGTCGACCTGACGGTGGTGGTCTGGTGCACGGGCTGCTGGCTCGTCCCGACGGTGATGGTCCGCCGGGCGGCGGTGCTGCGGCGGGGGATCGCCCTGTAGGACGGGAAAAGGGACGGGTTCCTGCGCATACACCCGGTTCAGGGGGGAAGGCGGCGAGTAGGAAGCTCTGTCCAGGAGGTGAGCACGCATGGCAGCGGGCAAGAAGGCCAAGAACATCGGCAAGGACGCCAAGGGCAAGGTCAAGGAGACCACCGGCAAGGCCCTCGGCAACGAGAGCCTCGAAGCGAAGGGGCGGGCCGAGCAGGCGGCGGCCGACGCGAAGCAGGCCGGCCAGAAGGCCAAGGACGCCCTGAAGCACTAGCCGGTCCGTCCGGCTCCGGCC
>NZ_JBHVUQ010000404.1:0-2106 GCF_042884105.1 Streptomyces sp. NPDC058157 | reverse complement strand
CACGCGGCCTGCGCCGCGCGCGGCCCGTCCCTCGCGGGGCCCCCGTCGAGCCCGGGACCGGGCCGCTGCGACCGGACCGGCCTCAGCCGATCTGGTCGTAGTCGTGGTAGCCGTAGAACTCCGGGGCCCAGACTTCCGGCCACGGCGTGGTCGTGCTGCCGCAGGCGCCCAGGACCACCGCGGAACGCCGCCCGGTGTCCCGGATGCACTGCCCGGTGCTCGCCTCGACGAGCTCCCAGCGGTTCGGGTACTGCGGCGTGCCCCGGTGGTTCCAGGTGAAGGTGGAGCAGCCCCAGCCGTTCCGCAGGTTCAGCGGGGTGCCCGGTGCCGTGCTCCCGCCCTGCGTGCCCAGGCAGTAGACGCCGAAGGCCCCGACGGTGAAGGTGTCGCCGCCCGTGCGCTGGAACGTGAACATCTGGTGGAGCCCGGTCTTGCAGTCGAAGGTCTGGATGACCTTGCCGTCCGCGGGCGCGCCGCCGCCCTGCATGTCCAGGCACTTCCAGCTGACGGCCGCGTGCAGCTGGTAGAGGGCGGCGTTGTGGAAGTTCGTGGTGTAGACGATCCCGGGGTTCTCCGCCGCCTGCGCCGACGACAGCGGCACCACCAGGGCGAGCAGTCCCGTCAGGGCGGCCATGATTGCGGCCCTGCCGAGGCGGGTTGACTTTCGAGCCACGCGTTCTCTCCTGTCCGAGGACGGCCTTGACCCGACGAAGCTACCGAGATCAACTGAGTACCCGGAACCCACCCGTTCAGGGGGGTGTGTTCACGGCGGAGGCAGTGGTGGGTGGGGGCTCGGGGCTTCAGCGCGCGCGACGGTTCATGATGCTGGCCACCGGCCTGTACCGGGCCAGCCACCTCAGCGCCGGCCTCACCTCCGTGGCCCGCCACACCCCCGGATCGGCGGCCGCCTGGGCGGTCCTCGCCACGGCCGCCGCCCTCAGCCTGCTGCTGTACGGGACCGCGCACGCCCGGGGCCGGATGGACCGCCGCTGGGTGTGGGCCGACGTCCTCGTCACCGGCTGCGCCCTGCCGTGGCTGGCGCTGCGGGCGATGGGCGCCCCGGCCGTGGACCAGAGCGGCTGGCTGCTGTTGCTGGGCGGTTCGGCGAGCTCGGCCGCCGCCGTCGGCCTCGGTCTGCGCGGCGCGGGCGCCTGCGTCCTGCTGCTGCTCGCCACCTCGCTCGCGCTCCACCTCGTCGTGGCGGGCTCCCGTTCCGCGGAACTCCTCGGCCACGTCAACGCGGTGCTCTCCTCCGCCGTCATGGCCTGGGTGTTCTGGTGGTACCTCAGGCGCCAGGGCTCCCTCCTGGACGCCGCCCGCGAACAGGCCGTCGCCGCCGAGGCCCGGCGGGTCCGCCAGGCCGAACGGATGGCCCACCACGCCGCCCTGCACGACACGGTGCTCGCCACCCTCACCACCATCGCCGCCGGACGGGTGGACGCCAACGCCCCGCCGGTGCGGGAGCGCTGCGCCCGGGAGGCCGCCTACCTGCGCCGGCTCATCCAGCGGGACGAGGCCCTGCACCCGGCCGGCCCGCCCGCCGGCGGGAGCGCCGACGGGACCGCGCCCACCGGCGCGGCCCTGGAGGCGGCCGTCCGCTCCGCGGAATGCCTGGGCCTGAAGGTCACCGCCCAGTACCAGGCGCTCCCCGCCGTGCCCCGGGACGTCGCCGACGCGCTGGCGGCCGCCGTCGGCGAGGCCCTGAACAACGTGCGCGGCCACGCCGGCACCGGCCGTGCCTACCTCACCGCCGTCGGCGAGGGCCGCGGCGTGGCGGTCACGGTGGTGGACCGGGGAGCGGGCTTCGACCCCCGCGCCGCGGCCCGCGGCGCGGGCACCGGCCTGCGGCGCTCGGTCCACGCCCGGATGGCCGCCATCGGCGGGAGCGCCGAAGTGGAGAGCGCCCCCGGCGAGGGGACCCGGATCGCCCTGCGCTGGCCCGCGTGATCACCGTCGCCGCGGTCGACGACGACCGGATGCTGCTGGACGGGCTGCGCTCCTGGCTCGCCGGGGCCCCGGGGCTGCGCCTGGTCGCGGCCGTCGCCACGGTGGACGCCCTGCTCGCGGCGGGCCCGGGGCCCGCCGCCGACGTGGTCCTGCTCGACC
>NZ_JBHVUQ010000403.1:0-2139 GCF_042884105.1 Streptomyces sp. NPDC058157 | reverse complement strand
AGATAGACCAGTCCGCAAGCCTGCACGGCGCACCGCCTCCGCTCGCCCGGGCCGGGCCCCTCCCGGCCACCGGCCTCCCCAACGAGCGCCGGGCGGCCCCGGTTACGCCCGGCGCCGGTTATGCGCTCGGGTCACGCCCGGGCCGCCGCGGCCGGTTCCGGAGCCAGGGTCAGGAAGTCCTCGTGGGTGCGGACCCGGACCCCGGGACGGTCCTCGGCCAGTGCGGCGATCATCGCCGCCGCCAGCCGCCCGGCGGGCACCGGCCGGTAGGGGCGGGCCGGTCCGGCCAGCAGCGGGGCCAGCGCCGTCGCCGCCGAGCTGCCGAGACCCTCGCCGAAACGGTGCGCGGGGCGGCGGCCGAGGATGAACGAGGGCCGGAAGAACTCGGTCTGCCGGAAGCCCAGGGCCGTCACCTCCGCCTCCATGTCCCCCTTGACCCGCAGGTAGAAGGCCCGGGAGCCGGATCCGGCGCCGACCGAGGAGACCACCGCGATCCGTTCGGCGCCCGCCTTGCGCGCCAGCGCGGCCACCCGCACCGTGTGGTGCTGGTCCACTTCACGGAAGGCCTCCTGCGAGCCGGCCTGCCGGATGGTGGTGCCCAGCGCCCCGTAGACGTCGGCCCCGGCGGGCACGTCCTCGGTCCCGAGCCCCGCGAAGTCCACCACCCGGGCGTCCAGCCGCGGGTGTTCGAGGCCGAGCGGGCGACGGGCCAGCACGGTGACGCGCCCGTAGCGCGGATCGCGCAGCAGCCGCGCCAGCAGTTGTCCGCCGACCAGTCCGGTGGCTCCGACCAGGAGCGCGCTGCGGGTCACGGGGGTCCTCTCCGCCGCCGGCGGCCGACCCGCCGGAACCCTCCGCAGGATGCCACACGGCACCGGCCGCGCCGGAGGCGGCGGCGCCGTGTCACCGGCCGCGACGGGCGGACCCTCAGCGCCGGAGGTAGGCGAGGACGGCGAGGACCCGCCGGTTGTCCTCGGCCGAGGCGGCGATGCCCAGCTTGGCGAAGATGCCCGCGGTGTGCTTGGCGACGGCGCTCTCGCTGAAGTGCAGCGTCCCCGCGATGGCGGCGTTGGAGCGGCCCTCCGCCATGAGTTCCAGCACGTCGCGTTCGCGGGGGGTGAGGGCGGAGATGGTGCCGCGGGCCTCGCCGCGCGCCAGCAGCCGTCCGATCACCTGCGGGTCCAGGACCGTGCCGCCCGCGGCGACCCGCCGGACGGCGTCGATGAACTGGCCGGTGTCGGTGACCCGGTCCTTGAGCAGGTAGCCCACCGCCCCGTCGTCGCCGGAGAGCAGCTCGTTGGCGTAGAGCTGGTCGACGTACTGCGACAGCACGAGCACCGGCAGGCCGCGGTGGTGGCGGCGGGCCTCGAGCGCGGCCTGGAGGCCCTCGTCGGTGTGGGTCGGCGGCAGGCGGACGTCGACGACGGCCACGTCCGGCCGCTCCTCCAGCAGGGCGCGCAGCAGGCCGGGTCCGTTGTCCACGGCGGCGACGACGTCGAAGCCGTGCTCGGTGAGCGTGCGGACCAGGCCGTCCCTCAGCAGGAAGAGGTCTTCGGCAAGGACGACGCGCACGGGATCTCCAGGGTGATGGTGGTCGGCCCGCCCTGCGGGCTGTGCAGGGCGAGGGTCCCGTCGAAGGTAGCCAACCGCCCCCGGACGCCCCGCAGCCCGGTCCCCCGGGAGGGGTCCGCGCCACCGCGGCCGTCGTCGGTGACGGTGACGCGCAGCCCCGTTCCTCCGTCCTCGTGGGTGAGGCGGACGTCCACGCGGCGGGCCCCGGAATGCTTCGCCGCGTTGGCCAGCAGCTCGTTGACGGCGAAGTAGGCGGCCGACTCCACCGCGGCCGGCAGCCGCCCGGCCATCCGGACCTCGACCTCCACGTCGAGGAAGCTGTCGAGGGCCAGGGAGCGCACGGCGTCGCCCAGGCCGCGGTCGACGAGGACCGGCGGCTGTATGCCCCGGACCAGGCCGCGCAGGTCCTCCAGGGCCCGCCCGGACAGCTCGCGCACCTCCAGCAGCGCCGCCCGGGCGGCCGGCGGATCCTCCTCCAGCAGCCGGGTGGCGCTGTCCAGCCGCATCCCGAGGGCGACGAGCCGTGCCTGGGCCCCGTCGTGCAGGTCCCGCTCGATCCGCCGCAGT
>NZ_JBHVUQ010000402.1:0-2140 GCF_042884105.1 Streptomyces sp. NPDC058157 | reverse complement strand
CCGAACGCTCCTTCAAGGACCTGGGCTTCGACTCCCTCACCGCCGTCGAACTGCGCAACCGGCTGAGCGGCGCCACCGGGCTGCGCCTGCCCGCCACCCTGGTCTTCGACCACCCCAACGCGGACGCCCTCGCGGCCTTCCTCTCCTCCGAGGTGTCCGGACACGCACCGGCCGCCGGGCCCGCGGACGGCCCCGGGGCGGCCCGGCCCACCGGGGCGGACGGCCCCGACGAGCCGATCGCGATCGTCGCCATGGGCTGCCGCTTCCCCGGCGGCGCCAACTCGCCCGAGGAGCTCTGGCAGTTGCTCGTCGACGGGGTGGACGCCGTCACCCCCTTCCCCGCCGACCGGGGCTGGGACCTGGACTCCCTCTACGACCCGGACCCCGAGCACCCCGGTACCACGTACGTCGCCGAGGGCGCCTTCCTCCACGACGCGGGCCGCTTCGACGCCCGGTTCTTCGGGATCTCCCCGCGCGAGGCCCTCGCCATGGACCCCCAGCAGCGGCTGCTCCTGGAGACCGCCTGGGAAACCCTGGAACGGGCCCGCCTGGCCCCCTCCTCCCTGCGCGGCAGCCGCACCGGCGTGTTCATCGGCTCCGGCTACCAGGGCTACGGCGCCACGCCCGGCGCCCTGCCCGACGGCGTCGAGGGACACCTCCTCACCGGCACCTCCAGCAGCGTCATGTCCGGCCGGATCGCCTACGCCCTCGGCCTCGAAGGCCCCGCCCTCACGGTGGACACGGCCTGCTCCTCCTCCCTCGTCGCCCTCCACCTGGCCACCCAGGCCCTGCGCCAGGGCGAATGCGAACTGGCCCTGGTGGGCGGGGCGGCCGTGATGGCCGGCCCCAACGCCTTCGTGGAGTTCAGCCGCCAGCGCGGGCTCGCCGCCGACGGCCGCTGCAAGCCGTTCGCGGCGGCGGCGGACGGCACCGGCTGGGGTGAGGGCGTCGGCATGCTGCTGGTCGAGCGGCTCTCCGACGCCCGCCGCAACGGACACCCCGTCCTGGCGGTGGTCCGCGGCTCGGCCGTCAACCAGGACGGTGCCTCCAACGGGCTCACCGCCCCCAACGGCCCCGCCCAGCAGCGGGTGATCCGCCAGGCCCTCGCCAACGCGGGGCTGACGGCGGCGGACGTGGACGCGGTCGAGGCCCACGGCACCGGCACGGCACTCGGCGACCCGATCGAGGCCCAGGCCCTGCTCGCCACGTACGGGCAGGAACGGGACGGGGACGACCCGTTGTGGCTGGGCTCCCTGAAGTCCAACATCGGCCACACCCAGGCCGCCTCCGGCCTGGCGAGCGTGATCAAGACCGTGCTCTCGCTCCGGCACGGACTGCTGCCCAAGACCCTGCACGTGGACGAGCCCTCCCCGCACGTCGACTGGTCGGCGGGCGCGGTCCGGCTCCTCACCGAGCCGGTGACCTGGACGGACGCGGACCCCGCCCGGCCGCGCCGGGCGGCCGTCTCCTCCTTCGGAGTCAGCGGCACCAACGCCCACACCATCATCGAGCAGGCCCCGACCGCCCCCGAGGAGACGTCCGGGGAAGCCGGGGCCCGCCCGGGCCGCCTGCCCTGGACCCTGTCCGGCGGCGACGGGACGGCCCTGCGCGAGCAGGCGCGCGCCCTCCTCGCCCACATCCGCTCCCACCCCGGCCTCACCCCGGCGGACCTGGCCCTCTCCCTGGCCGCGACCCGCACCGCCCTGCCCCACCGCGCGGTGGTGCTGGGCACGACCATCGAGGAACTGGCCGTCGGCCTGGCCGCGCTGAGCCAGGACGAGTCCGCACCGGACCTGGTACGGGGCCGGACGGCGGCGACGAGCGGCGCGCGCACGGCGTTCCTGTTCTCGGGGCAGGGGAGCCAGCGGCTGGGGATGGGGCGCGAACTGTACGCGGCCTTCCCGGTGTTCGCGGACGCCTTCGACGCGTGCTGCGCCCACCTGGATGGACAGCTCGAACTCCCGCTGCGGGAGGTGGTGTTCGGAGAGGACGCGGAGCTGCTGAACGAGACGCGGTTCACCCAGCCGGCGTTGTTCGCGGTCGAGGTGGCGTTGTTCCGGCTGGTGGAGTCCTGGGGGGTGCGCCCGGACTTCCTCGCCGGGCATTCGATCGGGGAGTTCGCGGCGGCCCATGTGGCGGG
>NZ_JBHVUQ010000401.1:0-2155 GCF_042884105.1 Streptomyces sp. NPDC058157 | reverse complement strand
CGCGTCGCTTCGCGATCGCCTGCGGCGACCCTTGACAGACCGTCCCGCCACGGAAAAACGAAGACTGCCGGGAAACCCCCAAAGGAACGGGACGGTCCGGAGATGGACATGCGGCCGAGTCAGGGATCACTCGGGGTGGTCGGGGGCCGCCTCGCCGGGCATCCGGGCCGACATCCATCCCCTTCGGGGCCGTCCCCACGCGACAGATCGCTACGCGCTCCTCCCGTCTCAGCGTCCGCCGCCCGTCTGGGCTCGCTGCTGTCGCCAAGGGCCGACGGATTCGTCATCCGGGGCCGGTGGGCGCGACAGATCGCTACGCGCTTCTCTTTCCTCGGCGTCTGGCAGCCGTCTGGGGCTGGTACCCGCACCGCATGGTGGACCGAGCGGCCTGGGGAGCACCCGGGGGGTGGGTCGGGGCGGATGGCTTAGTGTTCGGCCATGTCCATGCCGTCTTCCTCGGATGTCTCGGCGCCATCGGGGCCCGTGGATCCGTCTCAGTCGAACAGTGCGCGCCGCCGTAACAGGAGGCTGATCTGGATCGGCGCGGCCTCGCTCGCCGGACTCCTCCTCGCGGGCTACGGGGTGCGTCAACTCGCAACCAGCAAGCTCCCCGACGCCACGCACCGCCTCACGGTGCCCGAAGCCATGGTCGACGGCACTTACCAGCTGTCCGAGGACTCGTCGCACACCGAGAAGGCCGACGCGCTCGCCCGTTCGATGTCCGCCGCTTCGCACACCACCGGGGTGGTCAACGCCAGGTACGAGAGCGTGTCGTCGCAAGCGCCGAGCGTCCTTGTCCTTTCCGGGGTGTACGGGCAGTTCGAGAACCCCGGGAACCTCCGCCGGGGCATGCTGTCCGGAGCGCGGGACGGAGCGGACGGGAGCACGGTGGCCGAGCCGCAGGACATCACTCCGGCAGGCTCCGACACGACCGTGACCTGTCAGGCGTTCAAGATCCTCAACGGGCAGGCCGGTTGGACCGTCGTGCCGATGTGTGCGTGGGCGGACGGGAACACGGTGGCCATGGTGGTGGAGTCGGCCCCCGAGAACGTCGACCTCAACCGTCTCGCCGCCCTGACGCTCAAGGTGCGGGCGGAGGTCCGGCAGCCGATCGGCTAGACCAAGGGGCGCAGCATCACGTCGTGCAGCGGGGCCCCCGGCCACGGGTGGGCGTCGCCGAGCTTGCGGTAGCCCCAGGACCGGTATGCGGTGATGGCCGCGTGGTTCTCGGTGTGGACGTTGAGCAGAACGCGTTCGGCGTCGACGGTGGCGAACAGTGCTTCGTGCAGCCGACGGGCCACGCCCTGCCGGCGCCAGGGGGCGCGCACGGCGAGTTCCATCAGACCGAAGGTCCGGCGGCCGTCCTCACGGCGCACGTCCTCCGGGACCGGTTCGGTGAGCCGGTCCCACCAGTCCGTCTGCGGGGGGACGAGCCAGCCGTAGGCCATGCCGACCGGCTCGCCGTCGTCGGTCGTGGCCAGGGCCGCGAGGACGGAGGTCCGAGACCGGAAGCGGTCGAACGCGGCGGAGACGTCCTCCTCGGTCTCGTAGTAGGGAGGCCCGGCGAACACCTCCGCGTAGATCAGCCGGAACGAGTCGGCGGCGGCCGTGGCGGCCGAACCGGCGAGTTGGTTGATGCTGATCATTCCTGGCTCTCTCCTCGGTCTGTCTCATCCTCCGCCACCGGCCTGAGGGTCTTCGCAGATGAGGATGCCGCCCCGTTCGTCATGTGGTGCAGGTATCAGCCCAGGGCGGACGGCAGACGCCGAGATGAGAGGAGCGCGTAGCGATGTGTCGCGCCCACCGGCCCGGATGACGAATCCGTCGTCCTCCGGCGACAGCAGCGACCTCAGACGGCCGGTAGACGCTGAGACGGGAGGAGCGCGTAGCGATCTGCAGCGTGGGGGCGGCCCCGCATGGCATTCAGGGCGGCCCGGATGCCCGGCGAGGTGGCCCCCGACGACCCTGGCTGGTCCCTGACTCGGCCGTATGTCTATTGATCCTCCGTCCCGTTCCTTTGGGGGGTTCCCGGCAGTCTTCGTTTTTCCGTGGCGGGACGGTCTGTCAAGGGTGGCCGAAGGCCATCGCGAAGCGACGCGACGAAGGAGCGCCCTTGACAGGCCGGCCCGACGCGGAAGGACGATGAGGCTGACGG
>NZ_JBHVUQ010000400.1:0-2212 GCF_042884105.1 Streptomyces sp. NPDC058157 | reverse complement strand
TCGCCCTTCTGCGTGCTGATCTCCGCCGGGCCGTTCAGCCGGCCGAGCACGACGTCGCCGGCCTGGACGGTCAGCCGCGCGGAGCCGGCCTCGTCGACCTCGACCTCGGCCTGGGCACCTTCGAGGACGACCTCCCCGAGCGGCCCGGCGGTGCGGAACTCGGCGGCGGCGACGGTCGCGGTGACGTGGGAGCCGGCGGGCAGCTGCACGGTCACGTCCACGCGGCCGGAGTTGCCCATGATCCGGCTGCTCGCGGGAGCGGCGGCGATCCGCAGGACCCCGTCGCGGAACTCGACGGTGGTCTCCTCGGCCGCCTTCACGTCCCGGCCCTTGGAGGCGTCGGCCGGGCGGACCTCCACGGTGGCGTCGGAGCGGTCGGCGGCGACGAGCCGGATGCGCCCGGCGGGGATGTCGAGGACGGTCGAGACGGCGGCGGTGGTGGCGAAGGTCTGCATCGTGGGCTCCTGTGCTCGTCGTTGTTTCTGACAGGAGAAACGCTAAGTTGCGTTCGCGAGAGTGGCAACGCCGTCGTTGCGTATAAGTTTCATTCTCGCAGGTCACAGCAGTGAAATCGTTGCATCAGATCTGGATCTAACGCAACGAAACCTGGCCATTCATTGCAATGGACTGCAACTGAACGCTATGCTGGCCGCCTCACCGCGAACCACCTAGGAGGACGCAATGCCGGGAGGCAGACTCACCCAGTCCGAACGCCAGCAGATCGCGCTGGGACTGGCCGACGGACTCGCCTACGCCGAGATCGCCCGGCGGCTCGACCGTCCGACCTCCACCGTCACCCGCGAGGTCATGCGCAACGGCGGCCCCGCCTCCTACCGCGCCGACCTGGCCCACCGCGCCACCGAGCACCGCGCCCACCGCCGCAAGCAGGCCGCGCCCCGGGGCCCCGAAGCCCCGCCGCTGGCCCACGGCCGCGACCCCGCGGCGGTGGCCGCGTACGAGGAGACGTTCACGACGGTCCTGATCGCGACGGGCACGCCCAAGATGATGGCCCGGGTGATGACCTGCCTGTACACCAGCGACTCCGGCAGCCTCACCGCGGCGGAACTCGTCCAGCGGCTCCAGGTCAGCCCGGCGTCGATCTCCAAGGCGATCGCCTTCCTGGAGACCCAGGGCCTCGTCCGCCGCGAACGCGACGAGCGGCGGCGGGAGCGGTACGTCTGCGACAACGACGTCTGGTACCAGTCGATGATCGCCAGCGCCAAGGGCACGGCCCAGCTCGCGGAGACCGCCCGCGAGGGCGTCGGCGTCCTCGGCCCCCAGACCCCGGCGGGCGTCCGGCTGGAGAACATCGCCCGGTTCGTCGACTTCGTCTCCGAGAGCATCGCCCGGGCGGCGGAACAGGCCCGCGAGATCCTCCACACGAAGCCGGAGGAGCCGGACGAGCCGGACGAGCCGGACGAGCCGGACGAGCCGGACGAGGAGGCCTGAGGCCCCGGGGGCTGTCACATCACGTCCCTCCCGGACGTCAGGGGGGTGAGGGCCGACGCACACGGCGGCGGCCTCCACCCGAGGAGACGGCAGCCATGACGGACACCCCGACCACCGCGACCACCTCGATCTCCCGCATGCCGAACCCCGGCGAGTTCGTGCCGGAACTGGCCGACATCAGCGCCGCCCTCTTCCGCGCCACGGGCAACCGCTCGGTCCCCCGCAGCACCATCAGCCTGGTCCACCTGCGCGCGGGGCAGATCGTCGGCAACACCTACCTGACGATCCTGAACACCGGCTTCCTGCGGAAGGCGGGGGTCTCCGAGGAGCAGATCACCGCCGTCGCCTCGTGGCAGGACGCCCTGTGCTTCAGCCCGGCGGAACGCGCCGCCCTCGCCCTGGTCGAGGCCACCCTCCAGCCGGCGGCACCGGGCAGGGAGCGGGTCTCGGACGAGCTGTACGCGGAGGCGGCGAAGCACTACGACGAGAAGGCGATGGCCACCCTGACCATCGCGATCGGCCAGATCAACTTCTTCATCGCCCTGGCCGTCATCGGCAAGCCGCACCCGGTGGAAACCCTGGCCGCCCGGCAGTGGGCCTGAGGGGCGGAACCGGGGGTGACGGGGTCCCGGCGGGGCGGTCTCAGAGAGGGGTTGGGGCTTTCCCGCCAGTCTCATCGTCCTTCCGCGTCGGGCCGGCCTGTCAAGGGCGCTCCTTCGTCGCGTCGCTTCGCGATCGCCTGCGGCGACCCTTGACAGACCGT
>NZ_JBHVUQ010000399.1:0-2213 GCF_042884105.1 Streptomyces sp. NPDC058157 | reverse complement strand
GTACCGCCCTGGTGATCACACGCTTCCTCACAACCGCTCTCCCTGTCTTCGACACCGGTACGGGCCCCCTCCATGCCAGGTGTCTCGTACCCCTGGGCGCGGCGCGTACGCACGATCCGGCCATCCTGGGGTGCCGGGCCGCGGGAAGCAACCGCCGCGGTCCCTAAGGCTCCGGGGGGAGGTGGACGTCCAGGACGCAGATGTCGTCGCGGTGGGGGGCACGGCCCGCGGCCAGGGTGCGGGCGAGGGTGTCGGCCCGGCCCTCGCGGACGAGCCGGGCCGCGCTCGCGGCGAGCGCGGCCAGTCCTTCCTCGATGTCCACGCCGGGGTCCTCGACGAGGCCGTCGGTGTAGAAGATCAGGTGGTCCCCCGGGAGCAGGGCGATGTCCTCCTGCCCGTAGGCGACCTCGGCGGTGGCGCCGAGGAGGTTCCCCTCCGGCTGGGGGAGGAACCGCGCCCGGCCGTCGCGGACCAGCAGCGGGGGCAGGTGTCCGGCCCGTACCCAGCCGAGCCGGTGGCCCTCGGGCTGGTAGCGGGCCATCACCATGGTCGCGGTGGCGGCACCGGACGGTTCCGCGGCCGTGTGGAGCAGCAGGGCGTTGAGCCGGCCCAGGACGTCGGGGAGGGCCGAGCCGGTGACGGCCATCCCCTTGGCGGTGAAGCGGAGTTGGGCCATGGTGCCGACGGCGGCCAGGCCGTGCCCGGCGACGTCCCCGACCACGAAGAGGGCGCAGCCGTCGGGCAGGGGGATGGCGCTGTACCAGTCGCCGCCCACGTTCACCCCGGCGTCGGCGGGGAGGTAGGCGACGTCGACGCGCAGCCCGGCGAGTTCGAGGGACTGCTCGGGGATGGGCAGGAGGGTCTCCTGGAGCCTGGCGGCGAGGGAGCGTTCGGCCCTGAGCATGCCCCGCTGGACGAGGTTCGCGCGTTCGCTCTCGCGCAGGGCGATCTCGGTGTCGCGCAGGGTGGTGACGTCCTGGACGAAGCCGTGCACCTCGACCGGGGTGCCGTCCGTGTCGTTGCCGGACTCGGCGACGATCCTGAGGTGCCGTACGCCGCCGGGGGTGGTGATGCGGAAGGCCTGGTCCATGGCCGCGCCGCCCTCCAGCAGCCCCTGGACGGCGCGGCCGAGGCCCGGGAGGTCGTCCGGCACGACGTGGGCGGGGAGTTCCTCCAGGGTCATGGGTCCGAGGTCGGGGTCGCGCCGGAAGACCGTGTAGACCTGGTCGGACCAGACGACGGTGTCCGTGGTGAGGTTCCAGCTGGCCCAGCCGAGGTTGCCCAGGCGCTGGAGGTCGGCCAGTCTGCGGGTCTCCAGGTCACTGGTGTCGCGGCGGATCCAGGAGACCACCAGCCGGTCCCCGAGGCGGGAGGCGCGCACGGAGTAGACGGAGTGGCGGGGGACGCCGGCGGCGACCTCCTCGTAGGTGAAGGGGAGCCCTTCGTAGACCGTCCCGGTGGCCAGGGCGTCGAGGTAGCCGTCCCACAGGGGGGTCCCGGCCACGGTGGGGTACGTCTCCAGGACGGTGCGGCCGACCAGTTCCTTGCCCGTGCGGCCGGCGATGTCGACGGACTCCGCCGACGCCGCGTCGATCCGGAAGTCCTCCACCGAGCCGTCCGCCGCGCGCACGGGGGTGAGGAGCACGGCGGGCCCGGACAGCACGTCGAAGACCTGCTGGACCGTCGCGACGTCCTCCTCCGCCGGGAGGGCGCCCCGCTGCGCCGGTGGTGCGCCCAGGGCCCCGCCGCACAGGCGGACCACCCGGAGCAGCAGGTTCCGTGTCCGGTGGTCGAAGGGTCCGGGTTCGCTGCGGAAGAAGCCGACGGCGGTGGTGGCGGGGGCTCCCGGTGCCGGGATCCAGGCGCGTGACGGCCAGCGTTCGGGCCGGTCTCCGATGCGCAGGTAGCCGTCGGCGGCCGGGTCGTGGCTCTCCAGCCACACGGGCCTCTCGTGGACCAGGGCCTCCAGCGCGGCCACGCCGCCGAGCGGCGGGATGTGGCGCCACTGCCGGACGGTGGTCCCGTCGATCCCGGCGTGCCCGGTCAGCTCCAGGCTTCCGGCGGGGGCCCGGGTGTAGATCATGACGGCGTCCACCCGGGCGGCGTCGCCGAGGGCCGTCCGCAGCAGCTGCGCGACCTCGGCGGGGCCGCTGGTGGTCGCCAGGGCCCTGGCCAGCCGGGCCGGCAGCGCGCTCCGTGCGGCTTCGGACGGG
>NZ_JBHVUQ010000398.1:0-2270 GCF_042884105.1 Streptomyces sp. NPDC058157 | reverse complement strand
GGCACCGTCCGCGCCGCCGCCTTCCACCGCACCCCCGAGCACCGGATCTCGGTCCGGGCCGCCTTCGCCGCCCACACCCGCGGCGGCTGGCGGGCCCTGGGCCGGGACGACGCGGGCATCCTGGTGCCCGGCGCGCCCGCCGACTACGCGGTCTGGCAGACGGGTGAGCTGGTGGTCCAGGCCCCCGACGACCGGGTGGCCCGCTGGTCCACCGACCCGCGCTCCGGCACCCCCGGCCTCCCGGACCTCACCCCGGGCGGGGAACTGCCCGTGTGCCTGCGGACCGTGGTGGGCGGCCGGGAGGTTTTCGTACGGCCACAGGGGTGATCCACCCGGCATCGGTTCGGTCCGGGCGGTCCCGCCCGGATAGGTTCGCCCGGGTCCACCGGCAGGACGCCGGACCGGAGGGAGCCGTCCGTCCCGCGCACCCGCGCCTCGGGAGCGAGGGAAGGTTTCGCCGGGGCGGCGGTGGCACCGGATCGGGCCCGGCGGTCCAGTAGACAACGGTCACGGCGGTCCGCAGCCAGCGGGCTCCGGTCCGGCCCGAAGGGCCGCCGGGCCCGATCGCTGTTCTAAAATCATCCTGCTGTGACGGGCCGCGCGAGAGCGCCCGCACGGGGACGATTCGACGCAAGACACGCAAGGGGAACCGGTGAGCAACGGCGGACAGCGCACCTTCGGGCCGCTCGGCACCACGCTGGTGATCATTCCGACCTACAACGAGGCGGAGAACATCGGCCGGATCGTGGGCCGGGTCCGTGCGGCGGTCCCCGAGGCACACGTCCTCGTCGCGGACGACAACAGCCCCGACGGCACCGGCAAGCTCGCCGACGAGCTGGCGGCCGCCGACGACCAGGTCCACGTCATGCACCGCAAGGGCAAGGAGGGGCTCGGCGCCGCCTACCTGGCGGGCTTCGCCTGGGGCCTGGAACACGGCTACGGGGTCCTGGTCGAGATGGACGCCGACGGCTCCCACCAGCCGGAGGAGCTGCCCCGCCTGCTCACCGCGCTGGCCGGCGCGGACCTGGTCCTCGGCTCCCGCTGGGTGCCGGGCGGCCGGGTCGTGAACTGGCCCAAGAGCCGCGAGTTCCTCTCCCGCGGCGGTTCCACCTACTCCCGCCTGATGCTGGACGTCCCGATCCGCGACGTCACCGGCGGCTACCGGGCGTTCCGCCGCGAGACCCTGGAGGGGCTCGGCCTGGACGAGGTCGCCTCGGCCGGCTACTGCTTCCAGGTCGACCTGGCCCGCCGGGCCGTCCGCAAGGGCTTCCGGGTGGTGGAGGTCCCCATCACGTTCGTGGAGCGCGAGCTCGGCGACAGCAAGATGAGCAAGGACATCGTGGTCGAGGCCCTCTGGCGGGTCACCCACTGGGGCCTGGGGGACCGCCTCGCCAAGCTCACCGGGGGCACGGCCCGCCGGTAGTCCCGGGCCCGTCCCCTAGGGGCCGTCCGGTACCTCCGGCTGAGGTCGCTTTTACGCCGTCCCGGGCACACTGGGTGGTATGAGTAGCGGTACATCGACGGCCACGGCCCCCCGGCAGCGTTCGCGCACCCGTACGTTCCTCCCGCTGGCGGTGGCCGGCTGGCTGGTCCTGGAGATCTGGCTGCTGAGCCTGGTCGCCGGCGCGGCCGGCGGGTTCACCGTGGCCGCGCTCCTCGCGGGCGGGCTGGTCCTGGGCGTGGTGGTGATCAAGCGGGCCGGGCGGCGGGCCTTCAAGAACCTGACGCGGACCTTCCAGCAGGCGCAGGAGCAGGCCATGTCCGGCGGGGCCCCTGCCGCCCCGCAGCCCGCCAAGGGCTCCGGCAACGGCATGACCATGCTGGCCGGGCTGCTGCTGATCCTGCCCGGCCTGCTCTCCGACGTGGCCGGGCTGCTCCTGCTGCTCCCGCCGGTACGGGCCTTCGCCGCCCGCCGCGCCGAGCGGACGCTGGAGCGGAAGATGGCCGCCGGCACCCCGGGTGGCTTCGGCGACGCCTACACGCAGGCCCGTATCCACTTCCCCGACGGCAAGGTCGTCCAGGGCGAGGTGATCCGCGAGGACGGCTCCCCGGCCGGACGGTCCGGCCCGGACACCGGCTACCGCCCGCCGCTCACCTCGTAACCGCTGCGGCGGCCGCCGGGACACGGCCGGCGGCCGTCCGCGCCGCAGCGCACACGCCGAGGGGCCCCCCCCACCAATTTTGGGGGGGCCACCGCGCGTGAAGAGTCCCAGGGGGGAGCGGACAAGTGGCGGGTCCCGCGCTGGCACTCGGTGTTGGATGGGGCCGCT
>NZ_JBHVUQ010000397.1:0-2293 GCF_042884105.1 Streptomyces sp. NPDC058157 | reverse complement strand
GCCCTTCGGGTCCGCCCTGGGCGCGCTGGCCGGTGCGGCCTTCGCCGACGAGTACCGCACGCGGAGGGCCTGGACCGCGGCTTCCAGCCGCTTGCCGAAGTCGCCGTCCGCCTTGCGGAAGTTGTCGATGGCGCGCTCGACGATGTCCTCACGGGAGACCTTGGCGATGAAGCCGGAGAGGTTCTCGATCAGACGCGCCTTCTCGTCCTCGGAGAACAGGCGGTAGAGGTTGCCCGCCTGGACGAAGTCGTCGTCCTCGGAGTGCGAGGGGGTGGCGTGGTTGCCCGTGCCGCCGGTGACCGGGGTGGACTGCCACAGCGGGCGGTCCGTCTGGAAGGGGCCGCCGAAGCTGTTCGGCTCGTAGTTCTTCGCGCCCTTGTGGCGGCCGTCGTAGAGGTAGCCGTCACGGGAGTTCGTGCGCGCCTCGGTGGCGTGCGGGCGGTTCACCGGCAGGTGGTCGGCGTTGATGCCGACGCGGTAGCGGTGGGCGTCGCCGTACGCGAAGAGACGGCCCTGGAGCATCTTGTCCGGGGAGGGACCGATACCGGGGACGAAGTGCGCCGGGGAGAAGATGGACTGCTCGACCTCGGCGAAGATGTTCTCCGGGTTGCGGTTGAGCTCCAGCTTGCCGATCTCGATCGGCGGGTAGTCCTCGTGCGGCCACACCTTGGTGAGGTCGAACGGGTTGAAGCGGTACTCCGCCGCGTCGGCCGCGGGCATGATCTGGACCTGGACGGTCCAGCTCGGGAAGTCGCCGCGCTCGATGGACTCGCGCAGGTCGCGCTGGTGGGAGTCCGGGTCCTCGCCGGCGAGCTGGTTGGCCTCGGCCTGGGTGAGGTTCTTGATGCCCTGGTCGGTCTTGAAGTGGTACTTGACCCAGAAGACCTCGCCGGCCTCGTTGTTCCACTGGAACGTGTGCGAGCCGTAGCCGTTCATGTGGCGGTAGGACGCCGGGATGCCGCGGTCGCCGAACAGCCAGGTCACCTGGTGGGTGGACTCGGGCGACAGACCCCAGAAGTCCCAGACGTTGTCCGCCTCCTGCGAGCCCGTGTACGGGTCGCGCTTCTGGGTGTGGATGAAGTCGGGGAACTTGATGGCGTCGCGTATGAAGAACACCGGGGTGTTGTTGCCGACGAGGTCGTAGTTGCCCTCTTCGGTGTAGAACTTCAGCGCCCAGCCGCGCGGGTCACGGCGGGCGTCGGCGCCGCCGAGGCTGTCCGCGACGGTGGAGAAGCGCAGGAAGGTCTCGGTCTGCTTGCCGACCTCGGAGAGGAACTTCGCCCGGGTGTACTGCGTGACGTCCGCGGTCACCGTGAAGGTGCCGTAGGCGCCGGCGCCACGGGCGTGCACCACGCGCTCCGGGATGCGCTCGCGGTTGAAGTGGGCCAGCTTCTCCAGGAGGAGCTGGTCCTGGACGAGGACCGGCCCGCCGACGCCCGCGGTCTCGCTGTTCTGGTTGTCGGCGACCGGTGCCCCGGCCTCCGTGGTGAGCGGTCCCTGCGTCACGTGCGCCTCCTGCGTCATTTCCTGCAAGTCCTGTCCTTGGCGTTTGCCGTAACCGATCCTACGATGGACTTTGTCTAAGTCAAGTAAGCATCCAAGTCCACATCGGTTCGGGATCTGCACCGAATCCCCACTGTTAGGCTGGCGTGTATGAGTGACCTGCTGGAACGACTTCGCGGACGCGGCTGGCGCATGACGGCCCAGCGGCGTGTCGTGGCCGAAGTACTCGACGGTGACCACGTTCACCTGACGGCAGACGAAGTGCACGCACGCGCTGTGACCAAACTGCCTGAGATTTCTCGAGCGACGGTGTACAACACCTTGGGCGAGCTGGTCTCGCTCGGCGAGGTGCTGGAGGTCTCGACGGACCGGCGGGCCAAGCGCTACGACCCGAACGCCCACCGGCCGCACCACCACCTGGTCTGCGCCCAGTGCGGGGCCATCCGCGACGTCCACCCGGCGGGCGACCCGCTGGCCGACCTGCCCGCGGGCGAGCGCTTCGGCTTCGTGGTCTCGGCGGTCGAGGTGACCTACCGCGGGGTGTGCCCGAACTGCGCCGGCGCGTAGCCGGCCGGGCGAAGGAGGAGGCCGGGGGCCCAGCCCCCGGCCTTTCGCGTTCTCGCGCGCCCGCGTTCACGTTCACGTTCAGGCCCGCGTTCACGTTCAGGAACGACTCGAGGCCCGGATCCATGGGATCCGGGCCTCGGGCCTTCAGTAGCGGGGACAGGATTTGAACCTGCGACCTCTGGGTTATGAGCCCAGCGAGCTACCGAGCTGCTCCACCCCGCGT
>NZ_JBHVUQ010000396.1:0-2378 GCF_042884105.1 Streptomyces sp. NPDC058157 | reverse complement strand
GGGTCAGCCAGGGCATCCGGGCCCGGGGCGGAGCGGCGAGTTCCGCCGAGATGTCCCGGGTGTCCGGGGGTTCGGCGAGGATCTCCTCCGGGTCCTCGGCCCGCGGCCGTTCCCGTTCCCCTCCGGCCCGGAGGGCGGCGCCGGAGCCCGCGTCCGCGTCCGCCTGCGCCTCCGCCTCGGTGTCCGCGTCCGCCGAGGCGGTGAACACCTCCGCGAACGGTGTGAACCGCTCCCCGTCCACCCCGGGCTCCTTCTCCAGTTCGGTGCGGCGTCGTGCCATGTCGGTCTCTCCCTGTCCCTGCGTGTGCCGGCTCATTCGTGCCGCAGCGCTTCGATGGGCCGCAGGCTCGCGGCCCGGTTGGCCGGATAGCCGCCGAAGAACAGCCCGATCGCCACGGCGATGGCGAAGGCGCCGACGACCGACTCCGGAATGACGACCGGCTTGATGCCGACGACGGTGAAGTGCGAGCCGATCAGTCCGGCCGCGACGCCGAGCCCGCCGCCGATCAGCGACAGCAGCGTCGACTCGGCGAGGAACTGGCCCAGGATCACCCCGCGGGGCGCGCCGATCGCCTTGCGGATGCCGATCTCCCGGGTCCGCTCGGTCACCGTGACGAGCATGATGTTGGTGATGCCGATCCCGCCGACCAGCAGGGAGATCGCGGCGACGGCGCCCAGCAGCACCGTGAACGTCTTGTCCGTGGACGCCTGCGCGGTCAGCAGGGACGCCTGGCTGGCCACCCGGAAGTCCAGGGCGTTCGGGTCCTTGATGCCGTGCTGCGCCATGAGCACGGTCGTGATCTCGTTCTGCGCGTCCGTCGTCGCGTCGGCGGACTTCGCCTCGACGAGGACCTGCCCGAGCGGCCCGAACCCGGTGAAGGCGTTCTGCACGGTCGGCAGCGGGGCGACCACCACGTCGTCCGGGTCCTGGAACCCGGTCCCGCCCTTGGCGGCGAGCACCCCGACGACGGTGAACGGAGTCCCGCCGAGGACCACCTTGCGGCCCACCGGATCGGCCGTCCCGAACAGGTCGGCGGCCGTCGTCGCCCCGATCACGGCGACCTTGCGGGAGGCCAGCACGTCGTCGTTGCCGAAGTAGTCGCCCTTGGCCACCTTGCTGTTGGAGGCCTTGAAGTAGGCGGGATAGGTGCCGACGACCTGCCCGACGGTGTGCGAGGTCCCCTCGTAGAGCGCGGTCTGCGAGGTGGTGACCTCGGGCGCCACCGACTCGACGTGCGGGGCGGCCGAGGGGTCGGCCAGCGCCCGGGCGTCCGCGACGGTCAGCGGCTTCGTGCCGGTGGCCGGGCCGGAGCGCCCGCCGCCGGACCCGCTGCCGGAGGAGACGGTCAGGGCGTTCGTACCGAGCCGTTCGATGGACTCCTTCACCGCCTGCGAGGAGCCGTTGCCGACGGCCAGCAGCAGGATCACCGCGGCCACGCCGATCAGTACGCCCAGCATCGTCAGCGCGGAGCGCACCTTGTTCGCCGCGAGCCCGCCGAAGGCGAAGCGCAGCGTCTGGAACGGGTTCACCGCGCGCCCCCCGCCACCGGGTGCCGCTCGCGCATCGCGGGCGGCGGGCCGGCCACGGGCGCCTGCCGGACGTCCTCGACGATCTGCCCGTCGACCAGGCGCAGGACCCGCTTGGCGTGCAGGGCCACCTCGTCCTCGTGGGTGATCAGGACCACGGTGCGGCCCGAGGCGTTGAGCCGGTCCACCAGGGCCAGCACCTCCTCGGTGCTGTGGCTGTCCAGGTTGCCGGTCGGCTCGTCCGCCAGGAGCATGGCGGGCGCCGTCACCAGGGCCCGGGCCACGGCCACGCGCTGCTGCTGCCCGCCGGAGAGCTCGTTGGGCCGGTGGCCCAGCCGGTCGGCCAGACCCACCAGGGTCAGCGCCGCCTCCGCGCGCCGGCGCCGCTCGGCGGCCTTGACCCCCGCGTACGCCAGCGGGAGCTCGACCTGGGCGACCGCGGTGGTGCGGGGCACCAGGTTGAAGGACTGGAACACGAATCCGATCTTCCGGTTGCGCACCAGCGACAGCTGGTGCTCGTCCAGGCCGCCCACGTCGATCCCGTCGAGCAGGTAGCGGCCCGAGGTGGGGACGTCCAGGCAGCCGAGGATGTTCATCAGGGTGGACTTGCCCGAACCGGAGCTGCCCATGACGGCGACGAAGTCACCCTGTTCGATGGTGAGGTCGACCCCGGCCCGGCGGCCCGTGGCGGGATCGGCGGGCCCGCCGAGGGCGCGGACGGCCGCGTCCCCCTGCCCGTACGTCTTGAGCAGCGCACGCACCTCGATCACGGGCGGCACCGGCCGGCCGACGGCCCCGGGCTCCGGGGCCCCGGCTTCGAGGCCGCCGGGCGTCACGGCGCCGGGTGGCCC
>NZ_JBHVUQ010000395.1:0-2383 GCF_042884105.1 Streptomyces sp. NPDC058157 | reverse complement strand
CGGAGGGCAGCCAGGTCAGCCGGCGGATCGCCTCGGGCAGGTCGGGCAGGGCCGTCGCCGTGGACTCGGCGGCCACCCGGCGGACCCATTCCGCGATCAGCGGGCCGCTGCCGGCGGTCACGGCGAGCCGGCGCACGGTCTCCCGGCCGTTCGACATGTGGCTGTTGAACCGGTCGAGGGTGCGGAAGAAGGCGGGGCGCAGCCGCTCGTCGGCGCACAGGGCCACCAGGTCGCGGGGGTCGGGCGAGCGGTTCCACTCCTCCAGGCCGAGGACGTTCCGCGGGCCGTCCCCCGGGTCCGCCACGGGCAGGCCCAGGGAGAGCAGCAGGTCGAGCAGGTTGACGTCCTGCAGGCCCAGGCGCAGCCCCTGTTCCCGGCCGGGCCGGGCGAGTTCCTCGCGCAGGGTCCCGGCGCAGCGGACCACGAGGTCGAGGAGGGCCGGGACGGCGGGCGGGTTGCCCCAGCCGTTGTGGCGGGCGGTGTGGAAGCGTTCCAGCCAGCCGGCGGCGCCGTCGGGGGAGCGCTCCGCGTCGGGCAGGGAGGCGTCGGCCAGTCCGGCGGTGGCCCCGGACTCCTCCAGCACCTCCAGCCACAGGGCGGACAGTTCGCCCGCCTCGCCGGTGCCGCCCGGCACCATGCCGAGCAGGGTGCCGCGTACGGAGGGGACCCGCTTGGCCAGCGCGATGAGCGCGGCGCGGTGGGACTTCCACCAGCCGGCCGCCGCGCGCAGGGTGGCGGGCAGCGGCAGCAGTTCGGCGAGGTACTCCTGCTCGGGCAGGTTCCCGCCCAGCCCGGCCGCGCGGGCCAGGCGGCGCAGCTCGGTCGTGGCCTGCGCGGACGGCGGGAGGCCGCCCGCGGTGCGGCGGACGCACAGGCGGCGGAAGCGGGTGAAGGCCTCGGTGGGGGAGACCCGCTGGGCGAGCTCCTTGCCGTAGCCGGTGAGCACCTTCACCGGCAGGGCGCCGGCCAGGGCGAACTCGAGGAAGACGGCGTCGAGTCGGTCCTCGTCGACGGCCAGGCCGTAGCGGGCCTCGGCGGCGCGGGCCCGGCCGAACAGCTGGGCGGCGTACGTGGTGTTCTCGACGGCGAGGAAGACGCGGGCGGCCTGCTCCTGGAAGACGGGCAGGAAGTGCGGCAGGGAGGCGGCGAGCCGTTCGCAGATCTCGGTGCAGGCGTCGAGGGCCGCCTTGGGCTTGGTCTTCGCCTGCCGGGCCAGCCGGTCCAGCTCCGGGACCAGGGCGAGCGCGTGGTGCCCGTCCCCGGGGTGGTGCACGAGGACCCACTCGGGGAAGCCGAGCGCCTGCCGGCGGCCGAGGCCGACGACGGCGTGCTCGCCCTCCGGTACGAGGCCCAGGAATCCGGCCGCCAGGTCCTCGGCGGCGCCCAGTTCGGCCGCGGCCAGCCGGACGACGACCCGCTCGTCCCCGAGGGCCGGGTGACGGTACGTCCGGGCGGTCAGCGGCACGGCGCCGGGGCCCGCGTCCGCGGTGTCCTCGGGCAGGACCGCGCCGGCGGCGAGGAGTTCGGCACTCGCGGTACGGGCGCCGCCGTCCGTGTCCGTCCCGGCCTGTGCGTCGGTGGTCTCGGTGCTCATGCGTTCCCGCCCTCCTCGATCTTGCGCCCGGCGTACAGCGCCGCGGCCATCCGCATCCCCTCGGACCAGGCGACCGGTCCGACCTCGCCGAGCCGTACGGCCCGGCCCTCCTCGTCGTGCCAGCTCAGGGCGCCGGTCTCCGACTCGTCCTCCCAGTAGGGCTCGCCGATCCACACGGCCGCCTCCACCGTCCGCCCGCCGTCGCGGACCCGGCAGGTGGCGTAGCCGCCGGAGACCCGGTAGCCGAGACCGGTGGCGCGGGCCGCGAGGCTGAACCGGGAGGGGAACTTCCCGCCCGCGTAGTCCCGTACCTCGTGGGCGGAGGCCTTCAGGTCCTCGGGCCGGGTCCAGGTCGGCCGGTGGATCTGCTCCACGCGCTGGGTGATGTCCAGGTCGGCCGCGAACTCCCGTACGTCGTCCAGGTCGGGCAGCAGCACCGGGTGCGGCAGGGTCACCGTGCGCGGGGAGAGGCGTACGGTCTCCCCGTCGAGGTTGACCACCTTGAGCTCGCCCGCGTCGGTGGCGTCGCGCAGGAAGCCCACCTCGTCGGGGTCGTCGTCGCCGACGACGGCCAGGTCGCGCAGGGCGCTGCGCCAGGCCTCGTCGCGCCAGACCCGGGCCAGCAGTGCGGTCGGCACCGGCAGCGAGGAGACCATCCAGCCGTCGACCTGGGCCACGCAGGCCGCCTCGTGCCGGTCGAGCCACTCGGCGAGGCGGCGCAGCCGGTCCACCTCGGGATGGTCGCGCAGGGCCTTGGGGACCGTCTTCAACTGCCGCCCCGTGGGCCGC
>NZ_JBHVUQ010000394.1:0-2412 GCF_042884105.1 Streptomyces sp. NPDC058157 | reverse complement strand
CGGCATGACCGCGGGCAGGAGGTGCCTGCGCAGCTCGGCGGCCGACAGCGGCGCCGGTGGCGCGGCCGGCGCGGACGGCGCGGCCGGCGCCGACGGGTGCGGCTGCGCCGGACTTCCGCACCCGGCTACCGCCATGAGCAGCACGAACCCGGCCACGCGCCGGATCCCGGAGCTGGTCACCTCTGGGTACCTCCCCCTCCGAGTGATCAAATCGCTCGAAGCTAGCAGGGCGCCGGTCCACCGGCAAGGCGTCTGCTCAGGTCACGACGTCCACCGCCGCGTCATGCAGTGGACGACCGTGCCTCCCGTGGACTGCGTGGTCCGGCAGAGGTTGGTGCCGTTGCCGCCGTCGACGGTGCCCTGGGGGCCGACCGCGGTGGGCGTGCCGCCCGGGCCCTGGATGACGTCGTCGCCGTCGTCGCCGGACACGGCGGCGCCGCGGGCCCGGCCGACGGAGGGGAGTTCGATGAGGTCGGCTCCGGCGCCCCCGCGGATGGCGGCGGCCCGCTCCTGCTCGGACTCCTGGGCGCCGACCGGTCCGAGGCGGATGACGTCGTCGCCCTCGTCGCCGTCGACCACGACGGGGCGCGGCAGACGGGACGTCGGGCGGTTGATCGTGTCCACGGTGATGAGGTCGTTTCCGGGGCCGCCAAGCAGCGGGCCGCCGAGCGTGCCGACGGTGAGGACGTCGTCTCCGGGGCCGCCGTGGAGCCGGCTCGCCGTGTCGTACTCGGGCACGACGTAGGCGGCGAGGCGCACGGTGTCGTCGCCGTCCCCGCCGTCGATGCTCGTGACGTGGACCCGGCCGGCGGTGATCCTGTCGTTGCCGGGGCCGCCGTCGACGAGTCCGCGGAACGACATGTCGCCGGTGGTGATGGTGTCGTCGCCCGCGCCGCCGCGGATGGGGCCCTCGGCGCTGAACCGGTCGGTGTCGGTCACGGTGATCCGGTCGTCGCCGTCCCCGCCGTCGACGGAGCCGCGGACCCCGCCGGAGTCCCCGGAGGCGAGGATGCGGTCGACGGTGATCACGTCGTCGCCGCCGAGACCGTCGACCGCGCCGTTCAGGTGGGCGTCGCCGCCCCGCACCTCGATGACGTCCGCCCGGTCGGTGCCGCGCAGGGGGCCGTCGGCCGGACGCAGCCCCTGGGTGCACACGATGTGGGCGCCGCCGCCGGGTAAGGCGCCGCTGGTACAGCCGGGCGGGAGGGCCGGGGCCGTGGCGGCCGAGGGCGAGGCCGAGGCGGGGACCGCGGCCGTGGCCACGAGCACCAGCCCCGTGACGAGCGCGCCGACAGCGGTGTGTCCGAAGGGCATGGCTGTTGTCTCCTGGGGGTCGAATATGCCTGCGGTGAGGCCAACAGCGTTCCCCCATGCCCCAGGAGCTCACAAGACGGGAACCGGCCGGGACCGGCGGACGATCGTCTACGGTGGGGCCATGACGACCGCCCGGTCCCGCCCCGATCTCCGGCCTCCCAGCCTGAACTCCGGTGAGAAGGAGACCCTGTCGGCCTTCCTGGACTACCTGCGCGAGTCCGTCCTCGCCAAGGCGGCCGGGGTCCCGGAGCCGGCCGTCCGCACGGCCGGCGTCCCCTCCGGGACCAGCCTGCTCGGCCTGCTCAAGCACCTGACGGCCGTCGAGCTCAACTGGTTCGTCTGGGCCTACGACGGCGCCGGCCGCGACCCCTGGGACGACGCGGAGCCGGTCCGCGCCGACGACACCGCGGCGGACCTGGCGCACGCCTACCGCCAGGCGGTCGCCCGGGCGAACGAGGTCGTCCGCGCCTGCCCGGACCTCGACCGCCCGGGCGCCCGCTCGCTGCGGGAGACCCCGCCGCCGTCGATGCGCTGGGTGCTGGTCCACATGATCGAGGAGACCGCCCGGCACGCGGGTCACGCGGACATCCTGCGCGAGGCGATCGACGGCTCGACCGGGCGCTGACGCCCCTCGGGCCCGGTCCGGGAGCGGACGTCCGGGCCCTTCTGCGCGCCCAGTTCCAGGCGCTTCCCGGCGAACCCGGCCCGGAGCCGCCGGTCGTGGCTGACGACGATCAGGGTCCCCGTGTACGGGCCCAGCGCCGCCTCGAGGTCCTCCACGACCCCGGGCGCCAGGTGGTTGGTCGGCTCGTCGAGGAGGAGCAGGTCGTAGGGGCCGCCCGCGACGAGCCGGCCCAGCTCCAGCTTGCGCCGCTGCCCCGCGGACAGTTCCCGTACCGGCTTGCCGATGTCGGCCGGGCCCAACAGCCCGTGGCCGAGCAGGGCCTGCGCCACCTCCTCCCCGAACGCCCCCGCGGCATTGCGGCGTTCGCCGGACCACGGGTCGTCCTGCCGCAGCAGCCCGACCCGTCCCGGTGCCCGTACGCTCCCGTGCGCGGCCGGCACGCGACCCGCGAGCACCTGCAGCAGGGTCGACTT
>NZ_JBHVUQ010000393.1:0-2433 GCF_042884105.1 Streptomyces sp. NPDC058157 | reverse complement strand
CCGGTGGATCCGCTTGAGTTCTCCCGCGGCGGGTCACCGGACCTACGGCGACCGCCAGGAACGGGAGAACGGGGGTGCCACTCGTGCGGATCGGACTGCTCACCGAAGGTGGTTATCCGTATGCGGCCGGAGAGGCGGGGCTGTGGTGCGACCGGCTCGTGCGCGGACTCCCGCAGCACGAGTTCGCGCTCTACGCGCTGGGCCGCAGCGCCGAACAGGAGGAGCGCGGCCTGGTCCCGCTCCCACAGCACGTCACGCGGGTGCGCACCGCCCCGCTGTGGGCCCCCGCCGACGACGGCCGGACCCACTCCCGGCGCGAGCGGCGGCGCTTCGCCGCCTGCTTCGGGGAGCTGGTGCGCGGCACCTGCGGCGGCAGCGCGGTGGAGGCCGGCCCGGCGGCGGCCGAGGCCTTCGCGGCCGGGCTGTACGGGCTCGCCGAACTGGCCCGGGAGCAGGGCGGGATGTACGCGGCCCTGCGCTCCGAGACCGCCGTACGGGTCCTGGAGGCGGGCTGCCGGGCCCCGGGCGCGGGCCGGGCCGTACGGGAGGCGCGGGTCCCCGACCTGCTGGAGTTCGCCGACGAGCTGGAGCGGCTGCTGCGGCCGCTGTCCCTCGACTGGTACGGGGAGCAGGGGCTCGGCGCCGTCGACGTCTGCCACGCCGCCGCGGGCGGGGTGGCGGCCGTACCCGGACTCCTGGCCAAACGCTTCTGCGGGGTCCCGCTGCTGGTCACCGAGTACGGGGTCCAGCTGCGCGCCCACTACCTGGACCAGGGCGCCGACGCCCCCGGCGGGGGCGGCGCCCGGCCCGCCGTGCGGGCCCTGCTCGCCGCCTTCCACGTCCGGCTGGCCGGGGAGATCTACGCCCGCGCCGACCTGCTGACCCCCGGCAACGCGCACGCCCGGCGCTGGCAGGAGCGGTGCGGGGCGGCCCGGGAGCGGGTGCGGACCGTGTACCCGGGGATGGAGGCGGACCGATTCGCCGCCGTCGGGGAGGACCCCGGCTGCGGGGACCCCGACACCCTGGTGTGGGTCGGGCGGGTGGAGCCGGCCAAGGACCTGATCGGCCTGCTGCACGCCTTCGCCGAGGTCCGGCGGGCCGCGCCGCAGGCCCGGCTGCGGGTCTTCGCCACGGCCGCCGCGCCGGGGTACCTGGCCGACTGCCGGTCGCTGGCCGCGCAGCTGTTCCCCGACGAGGCCGCCGACGCGCGGACGGTCGGGGAGAACCCCGTCGCGTTCGAGGAGGTCGGCGGGCCCGAGGCGCCGTCGGCGGCCGACGCGTACGCCGCCGGGCGGATCGTGCTGCTGTCCTCGGTGATCGAGGGGTTCCCGATCAGCCTCGTCGAGGCGATGCTGTGCGGCCGGGCGACGGTGTCCACGGACGTGGGGGCCGTCTGCGAGGTCATCGGCGGCACCGGGCTCGTGGTGCCGCCGCGCAATCCGCGCGCCCTCGCCGACGCTTGTCTCGCGCTGCTCGGCGAACCGGAACGGGCCCAGCGGCTGGGGGCGGCGGCGCGGGCGCGGGCGCTGGAGCTGTTCACGGTCGAGCAGAACGTGTCGGCCTTCCGGGAGAGCTACCTGTGGCTGCTGGCCAGGGGTTCCTCGCGGTCGGAGGGGGAGGTGCCGTTCGGCCGGCCGGCGGAGGCCGTGGTGCCGGGGCACTGGACGACGCCGACCTGGAGCGTTGCCGATCCTGCGGGGGCCGAGGGGGCGGCGGTATGACGACCTCGGACATCGCGGGTGCGGCGCCGTTGTCGGGGGCTCTGCCCCCGAGCCCTCCCCCAGCTACCGCTGGGGGGACCCCCAGCGCCTCAAACTCCCCCAGACTCCGTCCGGGGGGACCCCCAGGCGGGGCTGGATTGGGCGGGGCTGGATTGGGCGGGGCCGGGGCCCGGGAAGCCGGTGCCGCGCGGGCCGGGCGGCGGGGTGGCGGGGATCCCGTGAAAGCGCTGTTGCACCGGCACCGGGAGCTCTGTGAGCGGGCCGTCGACGCGCTGGAGGTGGCCGCGGGGCTGGAGGCGTGCGGGATCACCGACCGGACCGCCGCGCGGTTCCGGCACCGGGACGTGTTCTCCCTCGCCGAGGAGCTGTACGCGCGGACCCCGCGAGGGGAGGAGCCCGTGGCGGACCCCGCGCCCGCGCCGGCCGGGGGCCGGACGGTGGCGCGGCGGTTCGGGGGCGCCCTGCTGCCCGGGGCCGTCGGGTGCGCGGCGGCCGCCGCCGGGGTGCCGGGGGCGGGGCCCCTCGCGGGGCTGCTCGCCGTCGCCGCCCTGGTGTGGCCCGGGCGGGCCGCGGGCGGGCGGTTCGCCTGGACCGCGCACCTGCTCGCGGCCGCCGTCGCGGGCTGGGCCGTCCACCGGCACGGGCCCGCCCTCGGGCCGGCCCTGGCCCTGGCCGTCGCCCCCGGCTACCTCACCTCCGCCCTCTACTCCGC
>NZ_JBHVUQ010000392.1:0-2462 GCF_042884105.1 Streptomyces sp. NPDC058157 | reverse complement strand
GGAACCCGGCCATGCCCCTGGACCCGCCCCTCGCCGCCCTCCTCGACCAGCTCAACGCCACACCCGCGCCCCGTGTCCGCGACACGGACCCGGACGTGCTGCGCGCAGCGCAGCGGCAGCTCGGAGCGGCCCTTCCCGGGCAGGAGACGATCCCCGTCGGCTCGGTGGAGGACAGCACCGTGCCCGGCCCCGCCGGGGACATCCCCGTACGCGTCTACCGGCCCGCGGCGGACGGCCCCGTGCCGACCGTGGTGTTCTTCCACGGAGGCGGCTGGGTCACCGGCGACCTCGACACGCACGACGACGTCACCCGCAGGCTGTGCCGCGACGTCCAGGCCGTCGTCGTCGCCGTCGACTACCGCCAGGCACCCGAGCACCCGTTCCCCGCCGCCTACGACGACTGCCTCGCCGCAGCCCGTCACGTCGCCGACCACATCGACGGGTACGGCGCCCGCCCCGACCGGCTCGCCGTGGCCGGCGACAGCGCGGGGGCCAACCTGGCCGCCGTCGTCGCGCTCGCCTTCCGCGACGAACACCGTCCGCTGGCAGCCCAGTTCCTCGCCTACCCCGCCACCGACTTCGACGGCACCCACCCCTCCCGCACCGAGAACGCCCACGGATACGTCCTGAGCCGGCAGGACGTCCTCGACCTCCAGGCCCTCTACGCCGGCGACGACCCGGCCGTCCGCGGCTGCGCCCGCGTCTCCCCGTTGCGCGCCGGCTGCCACGCCGGCCTCGCCCCCGCGATCATCGGAACCGCCCAGTACGACCCCCTGCGCGACGAGGGCGACGCCTACGCCGCCGCCCTCGCGGAAGCCGGGGTGGACGTCTTCGCCCGTACCTACGACGGGCTGGTCCACGCCTTCCTCCACCTCACACGCATCTCCCCGGCCGCCGACGCGGCCGTCACCGAGCTCTACGCCCGGCTCAGGTCCCGGCTCTCGTGACGCGGGAGGGTGCCGAAAGCTTTACCCGGCCCGGCGCACCATCGGGGCGCCGGTGGGTAGGTTGAAGGCAGACCAGCCTGGTCTGGTGGGAGACCCCGCGCTACCGGGTGGCCACGGCGAGTGGCCACTGGAAGGTACGGGTGGTTTCGCTCGGCTTTGTGCGGCATCGACGCCGCACGCTTGACGGCCCTTGAACCGCGTGTGTCGCGGGGCGCCGACCGTGATGGGCTCTATCCCGGAATCGGCGGCACTCCATGCGACCCGCTCTGCACGTCGACGTCACCACGCACCCCCGGCAGGCCGTCGTCACGGTGTCGGGCGAACTCGACACCGACACCTCCCCCCTCCTCACGCAGGCCGCCGACGCACTGGTCCGACACGGCAGGACGCTCGTCCTCGACCTGGCGGCGGTGACGTTCATCGACGCCGCCGCCCTGAACATGCTCCTCGCCCTGCGCCACCGCGCCCGCAGCCACGGCGCGGCCCTGCAGCTGCGCGCCGTCCCCGCCCAGGCCCGGCACGTGCTGGACCTGACGGGGACCCGGCACCTGTTCACGTACTGCCCCGGCACCGGCCCCGCCGTCGAGGCCGGTCCTCCGCCCGCGTCCTGACCCCGGCGTCGCGGGCGCGCTCTACTCGGCGCCTGGGACGTGGGCGTGGACCGTCTTGCCGCCGCCGGCCGCCGGCCGCACGGCGACCTGGGACGCCAGCAGGTTGACCAGCGGCCACCCGAACCCGCCGCCGCCCGTCAGATCGGGCGGGCGCGCGCTGGGCGGGTGGGGGCTGGTGTCCGTGACGTCGATGTCGAGGCCGCCGTGTGCCCAGGCCAGCTCCAGGGTGCAGGGACCCCGGGTGTGCCGGACGGCGTTGGTCACCATCTCCGAGGCCACCAGCAGGGCCGCCTCCCGCACGGACGCGGGCACGGGCCGCCCGCTCGCCGCGCTGTCGGCGGCGAAGCGGGAGATCTCGGCACGCGCCCGTGCCGCGGCACCCTGGACGCCGCAGTCACACCGCCGCCGTTCCGGAAGGTCCATCGCAACCGCTCCCTGCGCCCCCCGTCGCCCTTTCCGGTACCTACCCAGGCCGGCGGCCGCCAGTCACACCGACCGGCCTGCCGCCATCTCCTCGATGATCTTGTCGCAGAACGCGGGGAGGTCGTCCGGGCTGCGGCTGGTGACCAGCCCGTTGTCGCTGACGACCTCCTGGTCGACGACCGTGGCCCCGGCGTTGCGGAGGTCCGTGCGCAGGCTGGGCCAGGAGGTCAGGGTCCTGCCGCGGACGACGTCCGCTTCGATCAGGGTCCAGGGGGCGTGGCAGATCGCGGCGACCGGCTTGCCCGAGGTGACGAAGGCGCGCACGAACGCCACGGCCTTCTCGTCCTGGCGCAGCTTGTCGGGGTTGACGGCGCCGCCGGGCAGGATCAGGGCGTCGAAGTCGTCGACCGACACGTCGCCGACCATGGCATCGACGGGGAAGCGGTCGGCGGGCTCGATGTCGGAGCGCATCGCCTGCACC
>NZ_JBHVUQ010000391.1:0-2462 GCF_042884105.1 Streptomyces sp. NPDC058157 | reverse complement strand
CCGCCTTGGCGCCGGGGGCGTCGAGGGGGCCGTCGACCAGTCCGGCGAAGCCGATCGCGATCCGCGCGCCGCCGATCGGGACCAGGCCGACCTCGCCCTCGCCGTGCGGGTCGAAGCGCACGGAGGAGCCGGCGGGGACGCACAGCCGCATGCCGTAGGCCGCGGCCCGGTCGAAGTCGAGGCGGGGGTTGGCCTCGAAGAAGTGGAAGTGGGAGGTCACGCTCACCGGCACGGAGGCGGTGTTGCGCACCCGCAGGTGGACGACCGGCTCCGGCTGGGGGGCGCCGGGGCCCGGTACGACCGCGCCCGGGGCGTCGTCCCCGAGCGAGGCCGCGCCCTGGATCGGGGACGAGACCACCGCGAGGCGGGACCCGTCGTCGAAGACGGCCTCCACGTGCACCTCGGTGACCACGTCGGCCACGCCGGGCAGCACGTCGCCGGGGCCGAGGACGCCGCGGGCCTCCTCGATGGCCTCGGCCAGGCGCTTGCCGTCACGCGCCGCCTCGCAGACCGTGTCGGCGATCAGCGCCGTGGCCTCCGGGACGTTGAGCCGCAGGCCCCGGGCCCGCCGGGCCCTGGCCAGTTCCGCAGCGCTGCGCAGCAGCAGCCGGTCGCGCTCCGTAGGGGTCAGCCGCACGCCGATCCACCACCTTTTGAGTCGATGGGTTAGAGCATCACTCTAACTCTTCATTTCTTCGCCGGGAAGCATTGACCTGGGAGCAGGGCTTGAGTCACATTGAGTGTCGCTCAAACGAATAGGCCCCCCACCCCCGCCGTGCCAAGGGAGTCCCCCCATGCCCATCGAACAGCGCGGAGTCGACACCATCCCGGAGGAGGAGCGGACGAGCGGTCCCCGTGACCTGATGTCGATCCTGCTCGGCTCCAACCTCTGCCTCGGTGTGATCGTCTTCGGCTGGCTGCCCCCGTCCTTCGGACTGGGTCTGGTCCCCTCGGTCACCGCCATCGTGACCGGCACCGTGGTCGGCATCGTCTTCACCGCGCCGCTCGCGCTGGTCTCCCTGCGCACCGCGACGAACCTGTCCACCTCCAGCGGAGCGCAGTTCGGCGTACGGGGGCGGCTCGTAGGCTCGATCGTGGGTCTGCTGCTCGCACTCGGGTACACCGCGCTGACCCTGTGGATCGGCGGTGACGTGATGGTGGGCACCCTGACCCGCCTCGTCGGCCTGCCGGACAACGGCCTCACGCACTCCCTGATGTACGGGGTGCTGGCCGCGTTCACCGTGGTCGGGGCCGTCTTCGGCTACCGGCTGCTGCTGCGCATGAGCAAGGCGCTCTCGATCGTCATGGTGCTCCTGCTGGCCGTCGGCATATACGCCTACGCCCCCGGCTTCACCACCGCCGCCCCGCCGGACACCTCCTACCTGCTGGGTTCCTTCTGGCCCACCTGGATCCTCGCCGTCGTCGCCGCCGGGCTCAGCGGCCCGGTCGCCTTCATCACCCTGCTCGGCGACTACACGCGCTACGTCTCCCCCCGCCGGTACAGCTCCCGCAAGGTCTACTGGGCCACCTGCGCCGGCCTCCTCTTCGGCCTGCTGGTCCCGCAGCTGTTCGGCACCTACACCGCGCTGGCCGCCCGGGCCGGGGCCGACTACGCCGGGCCGCTCGTGGCCGCCGCGCCCTTCTGGTACCTGGTGCCGCTGCTGTTCGCCGCCGCGGCCGGCTCGGTGGGCAACGCCGGGCTGATGCTGTACTCCATGGGCCTCGACCTGGACGCCATCGTGCCCAAGGCCACCCGTACCAAGGCCACCGTGATCGCCGCGGCCGTCGCCACCGCCTTCGTCTTCTTCGGCTCCTTCGAGTGGAACGTCCAGTCGGCGATGACCTCGTTCGTCCTGCTGCTGACCGCGATCGGCACCCCGTGGGCCGTGATCACCCTGATCGGCTACGTGCGCTGTCGCGGGGAGTACGACGCCGACGCGCTCCAGGTGTTCAACCGGCGGGCCCGCGGCGGCGTCTACTGGTACAGCGGGGGCTGGAACCTCCGCGCCACCGCCTCCTGGGCGGCCGGCGCGGTCGTGGGTCTGGCCGCCGTGTCCACCCCGGTGTACGAGGGCCCGCTGCTGGCCCTCACCGGCGGGGTGGACTGCAGTTTCATCCTGTCGGGGCTGGTCGGCGGCGCGGTCTACACCGCGCTGACCCTCCGGCCGCAGGCGGCCCCGGCCGCCGAGCCGGCGGAGCAGGAAGCGGTGGCGGTCGAAGCGTAGAAGGGCCGCCACGACGAACGACACGGGGAGGCGTCGTGGAAGAGATCGCATGCGTGGCGGCGAAGATCGCCAAGGGGCTCGCAGGCCTGGCCTACATGGTCGGCGACGGCCTGCTGGCCATGGGCGGAGCGGACGGACCCGTCCAGGGCCGCACGAAGAAGGGCGGGGAGAAGGACGAGGAGCGCTGACCACGCCCCTCCCCCACCCGGCCCGGAACGCCCGAAGGCCCCCGCGCTC
>NZ_JBHVUQ010000390.1:0-2466 GCF_042884105.1 Streptomyces sp. NPDC058157 | reverse complement strand
TGCCGATACCTCCCGTACCGGCAGGTCCGCGGGACATTCCTGTCGCCCGACTGATTTCTGCGTCACAATCCGGGTCCGCCGGGGGGCGGACCTCGTATTGTCGCGTCTCACGGGAAGGGCAGTGCGGGGAGCGAAAGGCTGGTGGCTGTGCGTGGCGGCGACGGGGCACGCTGACACCAACGTCGGACACGGCGTACTCATCGAGGCCGTCGGCCGCGCGCTGGCCACCCACGGCCGCGCCGTCCTCACCGGCCCCGCCGGAGCCGGCAAGACCGAGGTGGCCCACGCCGTCGCGGCCGCCGCCCAGGCCCGCCGCGAGACCGTCCTGCGACTCGCCCCCGAAGCCGCCGACCGGCACATACCCGAGGCCTCGGCCGCCGCCCTGCTCGCCTCCGTCCCCCGCTCCGCCCTCGACCGCCTCGCCGGACCCCAGCGCACCGCCGTCGCCCTCCTGCGCCGCGAGGCCGAAGCTCCCCGCGCCGGACGCGACCACGTCGCCCTGCGCCTGGCCCTCGCCGAGGTCCTGCGCACCCTCGCCGCCCCCGGCCCCCTCCTGCTCCTCGTCGACAACGCCCAGTGGCTCGACGCCGAGAGCGCCGACCTGCTCCGCTACGCCCTGCGCCTGACCCCGCCCCGCGTACGGGTCCTCGTCGCCGAACGCGCCCAGGGCGGCGCCCCCGCCGCCGAGACCCTCTGCGGCCCCGGCGCCCCCGCCGTCCGCGTCCCCGCCCTCGGCGCCGACGAGGTCGCCGAACTCCTGCTCCGCCACGGCCTCCCCGCCCGCCTCGCCGGCCGCATCCACCAGGCCAGCGGCGGCAACCCCCGCCTCGCCCTCGCCCTCGGCCACTCCCTCGCCGAAGCCGCCGGCAGCCAGGGCGGCTGCGCCCACCACGCCGACCCCCTGCCCGTCTCCGGCCAGGCCCGCGAGGTCGCCCGCCGGGTCCTCGCCGAAGCCCCCGCCCGCACCCGCCCCACCCTCCTGCTCGCCGCCCTCGCCGACCGCCCCACCACCGCCCTGCTGCGCCGCGCCGGCCGCCCCGACGCCGAAGCGGAACTCGCGGAGGCCGAACGGGCCGCCCTGGTCACCGTCGGCGAGGACGGCGCCGTCTCCTTCACCGCCGGCGCCCTGCCCACGGCCCTGGCCGCCGACGCCGGCTGGCCCGAACGCTCCGCCGGGCACGCCGCCCTCGCCGCCGCCGTCGGCGACCCCGTCCAGGCCGTCCGCCACCGCGCCCTGGCCGTCGACGCCCCCGACCCGGAACTCGCCGACGGGATCACCCGCGCCGCCGACGCCTGCCGCCGCCGCGGCCAGCGCGCCCTGGCCGCCGAGCTCGGGCTGCTCGCCGCCGAACGCACCCCCGCCGACCGGCCCGCCGAGGAACTCGCCCGGCTCGTCGCGGCCGCCGAGGACGCCGGCTGGGCCGGCCGCGCCGACCTCGCCCGACGCGCCACCCGCGCCGTCCTCGCCCGCGACGCCTCGCCCGCCCAGCGGGTACGGGCCCGGCTCGCCGTGATCGACGCCGCCGGGCAGGCCCTGGCCGCCCTCGACGAGACCTTCGCCTTCGCCTGCGCCGAGGCCGACGCCGCCGACGACCCCTCCCTGCTGGCCGCCGTACAGCTGCGCATCGCCTGGAAGCACAACCTCAGCGACGGCGACCCCGTCCGCTCCCGCGACGCCGCGGCCGAGGCCGGGGCCCTCGCCAAGGCCGGGGGAGACCAGGTCGCCGAGGCCATGGCCCTGACCGTCCGGGCCCGCATGGGCCGCATCCTCGCCGACCCCGACGCCGAGGACATCCTGGCCGAGGCCCTGGCCCTGCCCGCCCCCGAGGTCCCCCTCGGCATGCGCAACGCCCCCCAGTACCTCGCCGTCCGCCACGCCCTCTTCGACGACCGGCTCGCCGACGCCCGCGGCCGGCTCCTCGTCCTGCTCCCCGCCGTCCAGCGCACCGGCTCCGCCGAGGACGTCTTCGAGGTGCTGCGCAGCCTCACCGAGGTCGAACTGCGGCGCGGCGCCTGCGTCCTGGGCGCCGCCCACGCCCGCCGCGCCCTGGAGCTGACCATCGAGGCGGGCCTCTCCCCGGGGCCCGCCTGGTACGTCGCCGCCACCGCGGAGGCCGCCGGCGGCAGCTTCGCCCGGGCCGCCGCCTACGCCCGCCGCGGCATCCGCGCCTCCGAGGAGGAACACGACCAGGTCTTCCTCTCCCGCGGCCTCTACGCCCTCGGCACCGTCGAACTGGCCACCGGCGAGGCCGCCAAGGCGGTGGCCACCCTGCGCCGGGTCGCCGAACTGGAACAGGCCCAGCAGGTGGTCGACCCGTCCATCCTGCGCTGGCACGGGGAGCTCGCCGAGGCCCTGGTCGCCGCCGACGACCCGGCCGGTGCCGTCGCCCTCCTCGACGAGGTGACCCCCGTCGCCCGCGCCCTGGGGCGCGGCCCCGTGCTCGCCGCCCTGGACCGGGCCCGGGG
>NZ_JBHVUQ010000389.1:0-2512 GCF_042884105.1 Streptomyces sp. NPDC058157 | reverse complement strand
GGGCGGGCAGCACCGGGGCACCGCTGGTGCCGGGGGCCGCGCAGGCGGGATCGGCATGCTCGGCGTGCCCGCCCCCGCGCAAGCCGTGCGCGTCGGCGCCGCCCTGGCCACGGCCGTGGGCCCCGGGGGCCGGAGCGGTGGCGGCGGTGGCCGGGGTGGCGGTCCGGGCGGCGGCGATGGCCTGGGCTGCGGTCCGGGCCGGAGCCCGGTGGTTCAGGGGCCCGGTGCGGTCGCCGGCCTCGGCGACCGGCGCCGCCTGGGGTCCGGCCGCGGGTTCGCGCTCCATGGGCGCCGCGGCCTGGGGAGCGGTCGTCCCGATCCGGGGCGCGGCCCCGGGGGCGGTGGCGGCGTACGGCATGCCGTACGGGGAGTGCCCGGTGGCCGCGGTTGAGGCCGCGGCGGCGGTGGCCGGGGCTGCGGTCCGGGCCGGAGCCCGGTGGTTCAGGGCCTCGGCGCGGTCGCCGGCACCGGGGGCGGACCCTTCGGAAGGCATGGCCACGGGGCGGTCGTCGGTCCCGGGCGTGGGCCCCATGGGGGATGAGGCGCGGTCGCTCGTCCCGGTCCGGGGTGTGGTCCCAGGGGCGGATCCTTCGGAAGGCATGGCGCCGGGGCAGTGCCCGGCATCGGCATGGGTTGCGGACCCGGGGGCGGTGGCGTCGGGCATGCCGGCCTGGGATTGCCGTGCGGTGGCGGTGGCGGCGTACGGCATGCCGTACGGGGAGTGCCCGGGGGCGGCGGTGGCCGGGGCGGGGTGGGGGAGGCCGCCGGGGCCCAGGCCGTGCATGGCGAGCAGGCCCGTGAGGACCGTCAGGACGAGGAGCAGGAACGCGGACGGGCCGAGGGGCCCTGCCACTCGTCCCGCCCGTGTCGACCTCATGCCGGGCATCGTATGCGAGCCCGCCGGGATACTCCAAAGGGGTAGGGGGTATCTGGCGCCCCGGCTCTCAGACCGGCCGGCCCCGGTGCAGCTCCAGCGGGCCGGTGCCCTGGGCGAGGGCCTTGAGGCAGGCCTTGATCTGCCGCCGCAGGTGCGGTCCGACCAGGTCCCGCAGCTCACCGCGGGGCGCGGCCCGCCACTCCAGCAGCTCGTCCGGCGCCAGCCGGATCCGGGCCAGCGTGGCCGCATCGAGCACCCCGCCGTCGTAGAGGAACCGCACCCGCGCCGGGTAGCCCGGCCGGTGGGACCAGTTGACGGCCAGGAGGCGGCCGGGGGCGAGGTCCAGGCCGAGCTCCTCGCGGACCTCCCGCGCGGCGGCGGCCCGGGGGGTCTCCCCGAGGTCGCTGTCGACCCCGCCGCCGGGCAGCAGCCAGCGGCCCGGCTCGCCGTAGCCGGGCCGGACCAGCAGCACCCGCCCGGCCCCGTCCGTGAACAGCACGTTCGCCGCCGTGAGGGCCTTCGGCCGGGCGGCCCGGTGGCCGGCGGCGTCGTAACCGCCCGCGTGCTCCCGGGCCGCGCGGTCCGCCGGGTCCAGACCGGCGGGGGAGCCGGGCTGCGGGACGCCGCCGACGAGGTGCGCGAGGGACCCCGAGTACAGCGCGGCCAGCGCGGCGCGCACCCGGGCCGCGAGCCGGGCGGGCAGCTGCCGTGCGGCCTCCTCGGGGGTGAGCCAGCGGGCCTCGGACACCTCGCCGTCGGGGAAGGACAGCGCCCCGGCCCGTTCGTCCGACAGCGGTCCCACCAGGTACACGTGCACCACCAGCGAGCGTCCGAGCGCCCCGGGCGGGCAGGAGTCCACGGCGAGCAGCCGGCCGACCGGCACGGCCAGATCCAGCTCCTCCTCCAGCTCCCGGGCCAGCCCCTCCTCCGGGGTCTCGGTGTCCTCGACCGTTCCGCCCGGCAGTTCGAGGCCGTCCTTGTAGGAAGGGGTCAGCACGAGGACCCGCCCGCCGGAGTCGAGGACGATCCCGGTGGCGGCGACGAGCGGGGACGGCTGGGCGGCGTAGTAGGCGCGGACGGCCTCGGGCGAGGGGCGGTCGGGCACGGTGACGGCTCCAGGGGTCGGGCGGACCGGGTGGTCCGGAGGGCGGGACGCGCCCCTCGGGCGGTACCCGCGCATCACACCACGCCCGCGGCGCGCGCAGGCCGGCCCCCGCGGATCGGCCCCTCCTGGGCGGGTCGCCGCGGCCGGAGACCGGAGCCTTCGCGGGGCCGGCGGGCGGGAAGGAGGCCGCCCATGGGACGGGGCCGTGTGGCGGTGGGGGTCGGCGGCACGCCCGGGAGGCCGGCTGACGGGCCGGGAACCGGTCGCCGTGCCGGCCTGGGCGCCGCCCGAGGGGAGGCGCTCCACGCCCGGACGCCGGAGGGGACCTCGGCCGCGATGCGGCGGGACCGGGCGCGCGAGGACCCGGACCGGGCCTTCGCCGAGGCCTTCCCGAGGCCTTCCCGAGGCCTTCGGCGGAGCCCCGCCCGGGCCTTCCGGCGGTCCGCCGGCTCGTCGACCGGGCCCCCCGCCGGGGCGCGGTGCGCGGCCGCCGCGCGCCCCGACGACCCCCGCCCCGGGCGCCGGTGGGC
>NZ_JBHVUQ010000388.1:0-2517 GCF_042884105.1 Streptomyces sp. NPDC058157 | reverse complement strand
CCACGGCATAGCCCCGAAACCGCTCCAGAAGCCACCTTAGTGGGCGCTACACAGCGTGATCTTCGTCAGGGGCTTTCCTAAACGATCACCAATCCTCTTATAGTGATGCCTCGTTGCCACAGGAACGCTCACTTCCGTATACGCCCCTTTCTTGAGGCTCTGATTGATGACGGCGTCGCCCTCTCCCCTCCGCCCCTCCGCGCTCGCCCTGGTCGTCACGGCGGTGGCCGCGGGCACCATCTCCGCGGCGGCGGTGGCCGCGGCCCCGACGGCCGTCCGCGCCCCCCTGGGCTGGTTCGCCGCCTTCGGGACCCTGCTGCTCGCCCTCGCCGCCTTCACCGTCACCTGGTGCGCGCGCACCACCCGGCAGCTGCGCGGCAGCCTGGCCCTGCTCGGCGGGGAAGTGGCCACCCGTGACGCGTACATCGCCCGGCTGACCGCCGACGCGGCCCGCGAGAGCGCCGACCTCTCCGCCGAACTCGCCCGGGTCACGGCGGACCACACCGCCCGCGTGGCCCGCCTCACCGCCGAGCACACGGCCGAGACCGACCGGCTGACGGTCGCCCGCAGCGCCGAGGCGGCCCGGCTCACCGCCGCCCACACCACCGAACTCGACCACCTGGCCGCTGCCCAGCAGGCCACCCGCGAGCGGCTCGGCGAGGAACTGCGGCGCGCCCAGTCGGGCCGCGCCGCCGCCATGGCCGCCGCCGCCAACGCGGCCGGCCGGATGCAGGCCCTGGCCACCGGCATGCTCGCCGACCTGCGCGAGATGGAACACAAGCACGCCGACGAGGAGGTCCTCGGCGACCTCCTGCACCTCGACCACCGCACCGCGCAGGCCGGCCGCCTCGCCGACTCCATCGCCGTCCTCACCGGCGCCCGCTCGGGCCGCCGCTGGGCCAAGCCCATCGTCATGGAGTCGATCCTGCGCGGCGCCATGGGCCGCATCGGCGGCTACCAGCGCGTCCGGCTGCACTCCACCAGCACGGCCGCGGTCGCCGGACACGCCGCCGAGGGCGTCATGCACGCCCTCGCCGAGCTCCTCGACAACGCCGCGAACTTCTCCCCGCCGACCGCCGAGGTCCACGTCTACGTGGAGGAGGTCCCGGCCGGGATCGTCATCACCGTCGAGGACAGCGGCCTCGTGATGAGCGAGCTCCAGCTGCGCCGCGCCGAACAGGCCGTCGGCGCCGAGACCCTGGACCTCGCCGGGCTCTCCGGCACCCGCCTCGGCCTGGCCGTCGTCGGCCGCCTCGCCCGCAAGCACGGGCTGACCGTCTCCTTCCGCCCCTCCGCGCGCGGCGGCACCGGCGCGCTGATGCGGATCCCGGAGGAACTGATCAGCCACGCCCCGGCCGAACCCGTCCCGGCCCCGGCGCTCCTCGCGGCCCCCACCGGCGGACCGGAGCGCGCCCCCGCCCCCGGCCGCGCCCCCGCCCTGGCGGCCCCTGCCCCGGCGGCCCCTGCCCCGGCGGCCCCTGCCCTGGCGGCCCCCGCCCCCGCCGCGCGCCCGGAGACCGCAGCCCGCCGCAGCGGCTCCGACGGCTCCGACGGGCCCCACGACCCCGAACACACCGGCACGACCCCGGTCCTCGGCGAGAGCGGACTGCCCCAGCGACGACGCGGCCGCACCCTGGCCGCCGCCCACCCCGAAGGGCCCGACGCCGCCTCCCCGGCGGCCCGCACCCCGGGCGCCCCCACCGGCGCGTCCCGGTCCGCCGCCCGCTTCGGCAGCTTCCGCCAGGCCGTGCGCGACGCGCCGGCGCGGCAGCAGCCCACGAATCCCCCGCACCCGGAAGGCGACACGAGATGACCGGCTCCACCACCGACGAGAAGCTCAGCTGGCTCCTGGAAGGACTCCTGGAGCGCACCCCCGGCGCCCGCCACGCCCTCGTGCTCTCCCGCGACGGCCTCAAGCTGTGCCGCACCCCCGAGCTCTCCGTCGACCAGGCCGACCAGCTCGCCGCCATCGCCGCCGGCATCCAGAGCCTCTCGCACGGCGCCTCCATCGAGTTCGGCGACGGCACCGGAGGCGTCCGTTCCGCCATGGCCGAGTTCTACGGCGGGATCCTCTTCATCGTCGAGGCCGGCGAAGGCGCCCACCTCGCCCTCGTCGCGGCCGAGGACGCCGACGCCGGACTCGTCGGCCACAACATGTCCGAACTGGTCGAGCAGCTGAGCGAGCATCTGACCGCCAGGCCCCGGGGTTGAGCCGGGTCCGGCCGGGCCGGGACGACTCCCCGGACCGGCTCTACACCCTCACCGGCGGCCGCAGCAGCTCCGGCAGCGACGCCTTCGACCTGGTGACCCTGATCGTCGCCGAATGCGACCCCGTCCCCGGGATGCAGTCGGAACACGCGGCCATCCTGCGGATGTGCCGCCACCCCACCGCCGTCGTGGAGGTGGCGGCCGACCTGGGCCTGCCGGTGTCGATCACACGGATCCTGCTCGCCGACCTCCTGGCCGCCGGACGCGTCAGCGCCCGGCACCCGCGGGCCGCGGCGTACCGCCTTCCCG
>NZ_JBHVUQ010000387.1:0-2519 GCF_042884105.1 Streptomyces sp. NPDC058157 | reverse complement strand
GTATGGCAGTCCCAGACCATGCAGGAAGTCAAGGCAGAGGCCCGCCAGGCCCAGCGGCAACTCGACACGGTCAGCGCCGTCCTGGCCGCCCCCGATGCGCGTACCGCCCACGGGAAGGCAGCCAACGGCGCGCTGACCACGGTGGTTGCCTCCGACCGGCAGAACAAGGCCGTCTTCACCGCCGCCAACCTTCCCGCCGCAGGCCCGGGCAAGACCTACCAGCTGTGGCTCGACCACGCAGGCACCATGCGCCCCGCCGGGCTCATCGACCACGACGGCACCGTCATCCTCACCGGCGACCCCGCCGACGCCGGCGCCGTCGGCCTCACCCTCGAACCCGCCGGCGGATCCCCCCAACCCACCACCCACCCGCTCCTCCTGCTGACCCTGCCCACCTGACCCGCCCACCCGCCGCCACCCCCAACACAGGGAAGGCGACCGGTTCACCGTTGGTGGGCATGGGGCATGGAGTTAGGGCACCGGCGTCGGGTGCTCGGAGAGTTCAGTGCTGCGGCGAACGCATCTGCGGACGGCGGGTGGCCTCGTGAGGCCCTGCGGCGGAGAGCATGGTGGACTTCACGGACAGTGAAGGCCACAGGTGGAAGGTCCGGTGCGCGTTCCGCCCGGCACGGCGGGGGCCTGGCCCTGGGCAGCGCGGGCGGTCGGTCGAGGTACGGAGCCGTCAAGCCGGCTGTGGGGAGGCGATCTTCGGTGGCTGGGTCTCCAACAGGGCCCACAGCCGTAGCCCGTCCGCGCTGTCCGTGTCGGTGCCGCACGCTGCCACACTCCGCAGCGCCCCGAGGGTGGGCAGGATGTCCTCCTCGGTGTCGACGGGAGCGTGGGCGAGGACCAGGGCGAGAATGCGTTGGTCCTGGTCCGCCAGGTGCAGGCTGAGCCGTCGGCCTCCGGCGGTGACGGCCGCTTGGGTCAGGATCCGTACGCAGGTCGTCAGATCGTGCGTGCTGATGCTGGTGTAACCCCACTCCTCGACGGCTTTGACCGCCGCCGCTGCGGCCTTGGCCGGCGCCCACTGGTCAGCGCGGAAGGTGAGCGCGCGGGTGGGCCGGTTGCGGATCGTCATCCTCAACCGGGGGCGCTCAACCGCCGCCGTCGGCTTCGTCGTCGGCTGCGGCCGTGGCGCCTCGACCGGCCGTTTCGGCGGCGGCGGGGACTTCGGTGGATACGCCGGCGGAAGCTTGGGGCCCGTGGCCTGTGCGGCATCGCTCATACCGGACCACGGTACGCCGATGCCGTCCGGCGCGGGAGAAGTCCCGCGACCACGCGAGCAACGGACGGTGTCGTCCGGCAGCGCTGCCGGTGGCTGCCGCTGCTGATGATCCGGGATACGGGCGGTTTCACCTTTCCGGGTCCGGGCGGAGCGTCCGGCCCGGCTGCAGAGGGCCGCCTCCACCGCGCCGGCGGGGTGGTCCGGCACGCTCAGAGGGCGATCGGCCGGTAGCTCAGAGCTTCATCGACGATCTGCTCCGCAGACGGGTCTTGAAGGATGTCCGATGGATGGAAGACCAGGTTGCTCACCCGGGGATGGGGCACGTTCGCCTCAAGGAGCCGCAGATAGTGGTCGCTCTCCGCAGAGGCAGTCAGGAGTCTGCGAACGATCTCAACGAGCTCGTCCCGGGTGATGTCCGCAACCACAGGGCGAGCCGGCCGGGCCGCTTCCCTCGCGAACTGTTCCAAGCTCCTGCTTCCGTCGTATTCAGCGAAGTCGAGAGCCTCGTAGTCGTGACCGGTCATCGCGTTGAACGCCGCGATAGCCTCGCCCGCCACTTCTGGGCGGGCGACCAGCAGCTCAGCGATCCGCCCGACTTCAGCACACAACTCGTTCAGCCGCTGCCGGCTCACGGGCGGGGGCAGCAGCTCCGGTCTCAGGTCCACAGCCGCATTATGTCCGCCGGTGGCGGGGCGCCCCCGAGAGGAGCCCCGCGCACGAAGGGCGCGTCCAAGGTCGTCGCGGAGGCCATCGCCTATGCGGTGGCCCGGCGGCCAGCGCCCGGTAGGGCCGTCAGTACCAGACGTATAGAAAGATGGGGAGGACGGCTCCGGGCAGGCCGCCGACGCATTTGTAGGGGAGGCCGGTCGCCTTTCCGGCGTTCTCGCACAGGCTGGGGGCGTTGTAGTACGTGCTGTGGTAATGCCAGTCGGGGGCGGCGGCCTGAGCGCCGCTCACGGAGGAATGCGCTCCCTCCGGGAGGCCGGCCGCCTCCGCGGTGGCGGAGATTCCCCCCAGGGCGAGGGAACTTCCGAGTGTCAGCCCTATGACGGCGTGGCGCACGCGCATGTCGTCTCCTTCTCCCGGGAAACACCGAACGGCGTCAGCCGGTGAAGGCGCCGCCGTGTACGGCCATTCAACGAACCGGGAGTCCCTGCTGTCCAGACCGGCCGGCTCGGTGACGTCAAGGGTGTTTGAGCGCGGTGGCCCCGTGGGGCGGGCGGGCGGATATACACAAAGACGCGCCCCCGGGCCCCCAGTCGCTATCGGAATAAGGAGTGAGCGAGGAACC
>NZ_JBHVUQ010000386.1:0-2534 GCF_042884105.1 Streptomyces sp. NPDC058157 | reverse complement strand
GATCAGGGATGTGCGGCTCCCCAGGGCGCCGAAGTCATCTCGTTTCAGCCCCGGACGACACCCCACCCCGTCCCCGCCCCCGGCCGGGCGTCCTGCGCAGGCGGGGGGCGCGGGTTCGCGGGGATGTTCTAGCATCCGTGCCATGACTGACGGTATGGATCGCCCGCACAGCCCCCAGCCCCCCGCCTCCGGCGGGTACGGCTATCCACAGCCCGGGCCGTCCAACCCCTACCAGCCGGAGCCGGCGGCCGGGCAGCAGGGGCAGGGCTTCGGGCCGCCGCCGACGGCGGAGGAAACGTTCCCGCCGCCGATACCCGAGACCTTCAACAGCGCTCCCACCCCGGACTGGCAGGCGATGGCCGACGCCTCCGAGGCCCAGCGGCGCAAGCGCCGGACGCTGGTCATCGGCGGCGGCGCGCTCGCGGTGGTCCTCGTCGCGGCGGGCACGGCGTTCTTCCTGATGGACGACGGCAAGCCGGCCGACAAGCCGGCCGTCTCCGCCTCGGGCTCCCCCAGCCCCTCGGGCGCGGCGAAGTCCCCCACCCACAACCCCGACGACGACTACCCGACCGTCCCCGGCGAGCCGAACGTGCTGCGCGACTACAACGGCAAGACCGGCATCGCCCTGGGCCCGGGCGCCTCACTGGGCGAGCTGTCCATGCGCACCGAGGTCCGCTTCAAGGGCACCCCGGACTCGTACGCGCAGGGCGCCGAGGCGGCCGTGGACGTCACCAAGAGCTTCAGCGTCTCCACCCGCGTCTACAACACGACCGAGGGCGGCTCGCACATGGCGATCAGCCAGGGCGACGGGGACTCGTACTCCTTCGAGCTGGGCTTCGAAGTCGTCAGCGGCAAGAAGGCCTGGGTGTTCCGGGTGCAGACCGGGGACAAGGGCCAGGCGGCCACGGCCCAGCAGGTCGTCGTGGACAACGTGGACACCACGAAGAAGTGGGCCCTGCTCACGGGCACCTACGACGCGGAGAAGAAGACCATCGCCCTCTGGGTGGACGACAAGCAGGCCGGCCAGGCGCAGGTCTCCGGCATCTGGGCGGGCCCCGGCCCGGTCCAGCTCGGCCGGGCCCGCCACCACGGGATCTGGAGCGCCGCGTGGGAGGGGGCGCTCGACCACATCCGGATCTTCGACCAGGCCGTCAACCAGGAGCAGATCACGGCCCTGAAGAACAACAAGCCGGGCAGGACCAAGCCGGTCCACGCCTGGCTCGTCTGAGCCGGGAGGATCAGACGGTGATGCCGGCCTTGCGCAGGAAGGCCACCGGGTCGATCGCGGAGCCGTAGTTCGGGGTGGTGCGGATCTCGAAGTGCAGGTGCGGACCGCTGGAGTTCCCGGTGTTGCCGGAGAGCGCGATCTTCTGGTCCAGGGTGACCTTCTGGCCCACCTGGACGAGGATCTTCGACAGGTGCGCGTACTGGGAGTACGTGTTGTCGGCGTGCTTGATCACGATGGCGTTGCCGTAGGCCGGGCCGTCACCGCCGCCGTTGGGGCCGGCCTTGACGACGGTGCCGGCGGAGGCGGCGTGCACCGGGGTGCCGACGGGGACGGCGAAGTCCTGGCCGGAGTGCTTGTGGGCCCACATGCTGCCGCCCTTGCCGAAGGTCGCGGAGAGCGTGTAGCTCGCGACCGGCTTCTCCCACAGGCCGGCCTTCACGGCGGCGGCCTGGGCCTGGACGGCGGACACGACGGTGGGGGTCTCGTCGGCGAAGGCGGCGGTCGTCCCGGCCCCGAGGGCCAGCGTCGCACCGAGGGCGGTGGCGGCGAGGGCGGTACGGGTACGACGGGTGCTGACGCGCTTCGCGGACATGCGGGGACCTCCGGGGCCGGGGACAAGGGCATGGGGGCAAGAAAGATCCCGGCACGGCGGCCTGAGCCGTCACTGCCGGGCTTGCCCCACCTTGGTAACCCGCGCCCCCTCCCTTCCCCAAACACCCGATTTACTACCCCGCCTCGTAGCCGAACCCCGCCCACCGACCCCGTTGACGCCGCCCATCCAGCCGGGACGCCTGGACATTTCGGACGCCGAACCCTACGAGTACGCCTAGTAGGTCCGTTTTGTTCTGTGCGGCTTGTCACCGCCCCCGGGATGCCCGGGCGCTCCGCAGGACGCTCCGTTCGCCATCGGGTGCAGGTATCAGCCCCAGACGGCCGGCAGGCGCCGAGACGGGAGGAGCGCGTAGCGATCTGGGGCGCCTGAGGTCGCCAGATGGTCTTTCCGTCGGCATCCGGCGACAGCAGCGAGCCCAGGCGGTCGGCAGGCGCCGGGACGGGAGGAGCGCGTAGCGATCTGGGGCGGGATGGCCGCGCCCGTGCCCCGGGGCCGGATACGGGGGCCCGGATGCCCGGTCTGCCGGCCCCGGCCCGGCCGCCTGGTCTGCTGATCCCGCCGAATCTCCGACTCTGGACCGGACCGTTCCTCTGGGGGCTTCCCGACAGTCCGTGTCTTTCCGGGCCGGGACGGCCTGTCAAGGGTGGAGCGCAGCGACATCGCGAAGCGACGCGACGAAGGAGCGCCCTTGAC
>NZ_JBHVUQ010000385.1:0-2621 GCF_042884105.1 Streptomyces sp. NPDC058157 | reverse complement strand
GGCGCGGGTTCACCCGGGGGGGCTCAGCGCCGCCGGCCGGCGGTGCGCTTCACCTTGAGCTCCTCGAAGCGCGGCACGTCGCCCTCGCGGACCCGTGCCCACGCCCGGCGGTACAGCTCCGCCGCCGGCTCGGCGGGCACCAGAGTGCCCAGCACCGGCCGGCCGGCCGGTGCCAGGGCGTACATCGGCAGCTTCCACTGCTCGACCGGCAGCGCGGGCGCGTCCGGCTCGGCCCACGGGCCGGGCAGGAACAGGGAGCGCCCGGCCCGGGCCCGGGTGGCCTCGACCACCAGGTCCGTGGCGGCCAGCTCCGCGCGGGCCGCCTTCAGCCGGGCCGGCTTCCAGCCCGTCCAGCGCGCGGTGTTGCGGTCGGTCGGGTCGGGCATCGCGAGCAGCGCCAGGTACAGGGCGGCGGCGTCCGCCCCCAGCCCGTACTCCGCGGACACCTCCGCCACCAGCTCCGGCACGCTGCGGCCCGCATCCTGCGGCCACCAGGCGCCCTCCGCGTCCACCGCGCCCGCCACCGGCGCCCCCGGGTCGGCGAGCAGCGCCGCGAAGCCCGGGTCGTGCGCCAGGCGCAGCGCCGTCTCCGTCGCGCCGGGCAGCTGCTCGGTGCCGCGCAGCAGCGGCAGGTACGGGTCCGACCCGGTCGAGTCCAGCAGCGCCGTGCGCAGCGCGGGCAGCGGCCGGCCGTCCTGGGTGGCCAGCACCACCGCGCCGTACCGCTCGTACCCGGCCGCGGTCTCGGTCGGGGTGCCGGCCGCCTTCCGGAAGCCGGCCAGGTCCACGTAGTGCCCCACGGACAGCAGCAGTTCCGGCGAGGCCAGCCGCTGCCGCACCGCCGTCAGCACCGGCGGCAGGCAGGACCGTACGGGGTGCCCGGCCGGCAGCCGGTGCGCGAGCCAGGCCGCGAAGCCCACCGCGGAGGTGAGCACCCCGGCGTCGAAGGGGCGCCCGCCCGGGACCACGGGCTCGGCCCGGTCGCCCTTGACGGCCCAGGCCGTGTCGCCGGACAGCTCCGGGGACGCCGCCGCGTCCAGCAGCGCGGGCAGCGCCCGATGCGCCGCCCAGGCCGCCCGGACCTCCTTGCCGGCCTCGGCGAGCAGCCACTCGGGCACCGGCGTACGGCGGCCCGCGCGCCGGTTCCACACCGCGGCGGCGGCCTCCGCGTCCGGGCCGTCCGTCCACAGCCCGGCCGGGTCGGCGGGCAGCAGCGCCGCGACCAGCTCGCGCCGCACCTGCGGGGAGAGCTCCCTGAGGTCGTTGCGGGCGTGCACGGCATCGGTGGCCTTGACCCCGAGGAGCGTGCGCAGCTCGGCGGGGAGGAAGCCGCGCTCGTCCGTCTCCAGGTACGGCAGTCCCGCGACGACCAGGGCGGCCACGGCGGCCGACACCCCGGTCAGCCGGCCGAACTCCGCGGCAGCCGCCGGGAACCAGGGAGCGGGACCCCGCTCGGCGGCCTCCTTCAGGAACGCCGTCAGCCAGCCGGCCCCGCGCGCGGGGTCGCCGACCTGCGCCATCGTCCCGGCGCCGGTGTAGGGCGCGGGCACGGCGAAGGCGCCGGCCGGGTCGTGCAGCAACGCGGCGAACCACCGCTCCCGCGGCTGCTCCCGGCTCTGCTCGTCGATGGCGAGCAGCGCCCCGCCGCCCAGCGGCAGCACCGCCCGGTGCCGCCCGCCCCGGCCGCGTTCCCGCCCGTCGGCGCCGAGCAGGCGGGCGGTGTCGATCCGTACGGTCAGCCGCCGCCAGTTCGCGGCGGAGGTCTCGGCCGAGGCCAGGCCCAAGGCGTCCACCTGGGACAGCACCCGGCACAGCACCTCCCGCTGCTCCTGGGTGGTGACGGTGGCGACGGCCCGGTAGGCGACCGCGGCGGGCGCCTCCAGGAACAGTCCGGCCCAGGGGAACGAGGACTGCGCCAGCTTCGGCACGTCCACGTGCAGCCGGCCGGGGACCGGCTCGGCGGCGGTGTCGGCGGCGGCCGCGCCGAGCGCCCGCAGGAAGGCGGACGTGGCATCCGTGTTCCCGCCGTAGTAGCGGTGGTAGGGGTTGCCGGTCAGCCCGTGCAGGGCGGCGTCGAGCAGCTGGTCGGAGGGACCGTGCTCCACGGCCGGCTTCGGCCGGGCCGCCCGGCGCCCGGCGAGGGACTCCGCGACCCGGGCCAGGGCCTTGCGCTGGACCAGCGCGGAGCGGAGCACGTCGACCACCCCGGCGACCAGCACGGGCGAGCCGAGCGCGGGCAGGGCCTCGCGGACCAGCGCGGGCAGCTCCTCGCGCCGCTCCGCCCCGGCGGCGGCCTTCAGCAGCGCTCCGGCGGCCGGTGCGTCCAGCGCGCGCAGCGCCGCCGAGCCCTCGGGGTCGCGGGGGCGCAGGAAGGACCAGTAGGCGAGCGGCGGGAGTTCCGCGCCGCCGGCGGAGTGCGGGGCGCCGTGGTGCTGGGCGGTGGTCCGGGCGGTGACGGCCCCCTCGGGGTCGGTCAGGGCCAGGGTGCGCCAGTCGCTGGTGACGGCGCGGGGCCGCTCGTCACCGGGCAGCCGGACCGCGGCCTCGGGCCTGGCGGAGCCCTCGGGGACGGCGACGCGGCCGCCGGCCGGGTCGGAGCCGTGCCAGCCCTGCCCGGGCAC
>NZ_JBHVUQ010000384.1:0-2622 GCF_042884105.1 Streptomyces sp. NPDC058157 | reverse complement strand
GCCTCCCCCTGCCGCCCGGCCCCGTAGAGGGCCCGCATCTGCGCGGCGCGCAGCCGCTGGCGCAGGGGGTGGCGCCGGACCAGCGGTGCCAGCTCGTCCGCCGTCCGGGCGTGCTGGCCCCGTGCGAGCCGGGCTTCGGCGAGTTCCTCGTGGGCGGTGATCCGCTGTTCCTCCAGGCCGGCCGCCTCCGCGCGGACGAAGGCGGCGTCGGCGACGTCCGCGTACGCGTCCCCCCGCCACAGGCCGAGCGCCCGCGTGAGCAGTTCCGCCCGCCCGGCCGGGTCCCGCTCGGCGCGTGCCCGCGCCAGCAGCGCGGCGAACCGGTCCGCGTCCACGGCGGGGCCGGGGGTCCGCAGGGTGTAGCCGGCCGGGCCGTGCGCGACCAGGGCCCGGCCGCCCTCCTCGGCCTTCGCCAGGGCCCGGCGCAGCTGGGAGACCTTGGTCTGGAGGCGGTTGAGGGGGTCGGCGGGCGGGCTGTCCCCCCACAGGGCGTCGACCAGCCGGTCCACCGCCACCGGGCGGCCCCGGTCCACCAGGAGCGCGGCGAGCAGCGTGCGGACCTTGGCCTCGGGCACGCGGACGGAGCTTCCCCCGTCGGTCCGCACGGTCACCGGCCCGAGCACCTCGAAACGCATGGTGATCATCCTACGGCCGCCCGGCGGGGCCCGGGGGCGGCGGCCGTGCGCGGACCGTCAGCGGTTCGTGCGCGGCGCACCGCACGGTGTTCCCGTGACCGCGACCCGGCGGTCCCCGACGGAAAGGTCCCGCCGTGCCCACCCACCGCGCAGACAGCGCCTCCCCCGCTTCCGCCCCCACCTCCGCCCCGCCCCCGGTGTCCTCCCGTGAGGTGCGGCTCGCCGCCCGGCCGGCCGGCGCCGTCGTGCCGGGGGACTTCGCCCTCGCCTCGGTGCCCGTCCCGGCCCTGCGCGAGGGGCAGGTCCTGGTCCGCAACACGTGGATGTCCGTGGACCCGTACATGCGCGGCCGGATGGACGACGCCCCGTCCTACATGCCCCCGTTCGCCCTGGGCGCGGCCCTGGAGGGCAGTGCGGTCGGCGAGGTGATCGCCTCACGCGACGCCGGTGTCGAGGTGGGGGCGACCGTCACGCACTTCCTCGGCTGGCGCGAGTACGCCGTGGCGGACGGCTCCGCGGTCACCGCCGTGGACGTCTCGGCCGCCGCCGCCGAGGACTACCTCGGGGCGCTGGGCGCCACCGGCCTGACCGCGTACGCGGCGCTCACCCGGACGGCGCCGGTGCGGGAGGGCGACACCGTGTTCGTGTCCGCGGCGGCCGGCGCGGTGGGCAGCGTGGCCGGGCAGCTCGCCCGGCGGCTGGGGGCGGCCCGGGTGATCGGTTCGGCGGGCGGCCCGGCCAAGACGCGCAAGCTGCTGGACGTCTTCGGCTACGACGCCGCCCTCGACCGCCACCAGGGGGACCTGGCCGGGCAGTTGGCCCAGGCCGCGCCCGACGGCATCGACGTCTGCCTCGACCTCGTCGGCGGCGAGCACCTGGAGGCAGCCCTCGGGGCGGTGCGGCGCGGCGGGCGGATCGCCCTGGTCGGCTCGATCGGCGACTACGAGGCCACGGGGCCGGTCGCCGGACCCCGCAACCTCTTCCGGACGGCCGCTCTGGAGGTGACGCTGCGCGGGCTGCTGGTGACCCACCACTTCGACCTGTTCCCGCAGTGGCGGGAGCGGGCGGCGCGGTGGCTCGCGGACGGCGGTCTGCGGACGGAGAAGACCGTGGTCGAGGGCATCGAGCGCGCGCCGGAAGCCCTGCTCGGCGTCCTCGGCGGCGCCAACACCGGCAAGATGCTGGTCCGGCTCGGGGGTGCCCGATGAGCACGGGGACGGCCGCGGGCACCGGTCCCGCCGGGCGGCACGCGCTGGTGGTCGTGGCGCACCACCGGGCCGACTCTCTGACGGCCGCCCTGGCCCGGCGGGCCCGGGAGCGGCTGGCGGCCGACGGGTTCCCGGTGGACCTGCTCGACCTGCACGCCGAGGGCTTCGACCCCCGGATGGGCCCGGCGGACGAACCGGACTGGGAGGATCCCGGCAAGGAGTACTCGGCCGCGGTCCGCGCCCAGATGGCCCGGGTCTCGGCGGCCGGCCTGGTCGTGATCGTCTTCCCGCTCTGGTGGTTCGGGCTGCCCGCCCTCCTCAAGGGCTGGATCGACCGGGTGTGGAACAACGGGTTCGCCTACGGCGGCGGGGCCTCGCTGGGCGGCCGGCGGCTGGTGTGGCTGCCCCTCACCGCGTACGGGGAGGCGGAGTTCCGCGAGCGGGGCTGGGAGCGGACCGTGGAGCACGTCCTGGGGACGGGGATCGGGCGGTTCTGCGGGTTCGAGGACACCTCGGTGCACTTCGTCCACGATTCCCTGGAGGGCGGGGCGCGGGCCCTGGAGGTGGTGGACCGCGCCCTGCCGCCGGGCCAGGACGCGGCCAGGCCCGCCGGGGCGGCGGTCTTGCGGGCGGTCACCGCCGGTTCGTCCCCGGAGCGGGCCACGGCGGTGGCCGGTGCGCGGCCGACGCCGGAGCGCGCGGGCACGTGAACGGGCGCACGCGGGAGGCGGAACGCGCCCCGGCGGGGAGGTGGGCGGGGCGGGACCGCGCGGAGGGGG
>NZ_JBHVUQ010000383.1:0-2657 GCF_042884105.1 Streptomyces sp. NPDC058157 | reverse complement strand
GTCATGGAACGGGAGGCGGGCCACGGAAACTGAGGACCGACAGCCGACCCGCGCCCGCACGGCAGGGGTGCGGGGGTCGCAGGCCATGGCCGTGACACGCCGCCCGAGCGGTCAGAGCGTGTCCGCTTCGCCGTCGAGCAGGCTGCGGAGCAGGCGTTCGTCCTCGTCGCTGAGCTGGGAGACGAAGCGGCTCAGGACGGCCTCGCGGTCCTCGTCCTTGGTCAGTTCCGCGTGCATCCGCCGGGCGGTCAGCCCGGAGGAGTCCTCGGTGGGGAGGTAGGCGAACCCGCGGCCGGCCCGCTTCCGGGTCACGGCGCCCTTCTCGTGCAGCCGGGACAGGATCGTCGTCACCGTCGTCCGGGCGAGGGGCGCGGCGAGCGTCTCCTGCACCTGGGCCGGTGTCAGCGGGCCGTTCGCCGCCCAGAGCGCCGCCAGCACGTCGGCCTCCAGCCCGCCGGCCGGGCGTCGCTCGGCGCTCTTGTCGCTCATGGGGTGCACTTCTCCACACGCTCGATCGTCTACAGTGCTGTAGACCGTCTACGGATCTGTAGTCGCAAGGCCGGAAGGGTGTCGTCCCGAGCCCTCGCCCCCTCACTCTATGGGAGCTGTTCGACATGGCCCTGACCATTCTCGCCGCAGCGCCCCAGCTGCTCGGCCCGCAGGCCGTGAACCCGCTGGACGCCGGTTCGCTCCTCTCGGCCTTCGGCGCCCTCGGCGTCGCGGCCGCGCTCTTCGCCGAGACGGGCCTGCTCGTCGGCTTCTTCCTCCCGGGCGACTCCCTCCTCTTCACCGCCGGCCTGCTCTGCGTCCCCGGCTACCACGGGCCGGTCCACCTCTCGCTCCCGCAGGTCGTGTGCGCGGCCGTGGCGGGAGCCCTGCTCGGAGCCCAGGCCGGCCATCTCCTCGGCCGGCGCGGCGGTCGTGCCCTGCTGGCCCGCAGCCGCAGCCGCAAGCTCCACGAGGGCGCCGCCCGGGCCGAGGGACTCCTCGGCCGCTACGGCCAGCCAAGGCCATCGTCCTGGCCCGCTTCGTCCCCATCGTGCGCACCGTCCTGAACCCGATGGCCGGAGCCCTGGGCGTACCCGCCCGCACGTTCGCGCTCTGGCAGGTTGTCGGCGGGCTCGTGTGGACGGTGGGGCTGGTCCTGGCCGGCTACGTGCTCGGCGCCTCCGTGCCCGATGTCGACCGCTACCTCCTGCCGATCGTCGCGCTCGTCGTCCTCGTCTCCCTCACGCCGCTCGCCGTGGAACTGGTCCGCCGGCGCGGCGCCCGCACCTCGAACGGAGGCTCGCATTGAGCCTGCTCGCCCTGGACGGCCCCGCCGTCGACGGGAACCTGTACACCTGGATCACCGACCGCGCCCAGCGGGCACCCTCCTGGTTCGACGGCCTGCTCGGCGCCTGGTCGAGCTACGGCCTCGCCCTCTTCGCCCTGCTGATGACGGCCGCCTGGTGGCGGGCCCGGGCGGCCGCCGATCCGGCGCGGACCGCCATGGCGCTGGCGGCGCCCCTCGTCGTGGTGGCGGCCTTCCTCGCCGACACCGCCGTCAAGTCGGTCTTCCGGGAGCAGCGGCCCTGCCAGACGCTCCACACGGTCACGCTGGAGGCCTGCCCTCCGCTGGGGGACTGGTCCTTCCCCAGCAATCACGCCGCCATCGCCGCCGCGGCGGCCGCCGCCCTGTGGGTGACCGACCGGCGGCTCGCGGCCGTCGCCGTGCCGGCCGCCCTGCTGATGGCCTTCTCCCGGGTCTGGGTGGGCGCGCACTACCCCCACGACGCCGTACTCGGCCTGGCCGTCGGGGCGGTGATCGGCGGGCTGCCGACCCGTCAGGCCCGGCGGGCGGCCCCGCTCGTGCGGAGGCTGGACGGCACCGCCCTGCGGCTGCTGGTCACCTCCAGGTGAGGATCCCCGGCCCGCCTCCCGCCACCCCACCGCGATCGTCTACAGTCCTGTAGACGTTGGTCGGGCCGCCGTCCGCTTCCCGGCCGGGGGGCGATGACGGCTGCCCCGACCTGCACCGGCCAGGCGGCGCGCGTGGCGCCGGGAGGGTGGCACCGACGATGGCGGGCACCGACAGCAGGCAGACGGCGACACGCAGACGGACCCCGGAGCCTGCGGAGCAGGGCCGCCCGGGCCGGGCCGCGGCGGGCCTCTCCAAGGTCCCCGAGGTGACGGCCTGGTTCTGGACCGTGAAGATCCTCACCACCGGCATGGGGGAGACGGCGTCCGACTTCCTGGCGCGGACACTGGGCCCGGTCCCGGCCGGCTGCCTCGGGCTGCTGGGCCTGGCGGCCCTGCTGTTCCTCCAGTTCAGGTCCGCGCGCTACCGGCCGTGGCTGTACTGGTCGGCGATCGTCATGCTCAGCGTGTTCGGCACGATGGCCGCCGACGTCATCCATGTCGTCGTCGGCGTTCCGTACCCGGTGTCGGCCGCGGGCTTCGCGCTCGCCCTGGGCGCCGTCCTGGCCCTCTGGCACGCATCCGAGCGGACCCTCTCCATCCACAGTGTCCACACGCCCCGCCGCGAGTTCTTCTACTGGGCGACGGTGCTCACCACCTTCGCCCTGGGCACCGCGGTGGGCGACCTCACGGCCGGCACCCTGCACCTGGGCTACCTGCCCTCCGGTCTCCTCTTCGCCGCCCTGATGGCCCTGCGC
>NZ_JBHVUQ010000382.1:0-2714 GCF_042884105.1 Streptomyces sp. NPDC058157 | reverse complement strand
CCCGGGAGGACCGGGCGGGCCGTCGGCGTGCGGGGCGGCGAGGCCGCCGCGCGGTCAGTTGTTCTGCGAGGCGTCCGTGTCCGCCTGCGCGGCCGCGCTCTCGGCGGCGTCCAGCTTCGCCTGCATGTCCGCGGCCTGTCCGTCGGCACCCGCCGACTGCTCCGCCTTCGGACGGGCGTCCGCGCCGCCGCCGCATCCGGTCAGCAGCAGGACGGCCCCGGCGGCCAGGGCGGCGAGGGCGACGGCTCCGCGCCGGGCGGAGCTCACTTGGACCCCTGCGCGGTGCACCAGGTGGAGACGGCCTTCAGGTCCTCCTGGCGCTTCTGCAGGGTCGGCACCAGGCTCTTGCGGAACGTCAGACGGTCGTTCAGGTAGTTCTGGACCTCGGTGTGGCCGGCGCTCTTGGCCTCGTTGACGCGCTGCTCCAGGCGGGCGATCGAGCCCGGGACGGTGGCGTCTCCGTTCAGCCGGTTCAGGGCCGTGCCGATCCGGGCCTCGGTCTTCGGCAGGCGCTTGCAGATCGACTTGGCACCGTCGCCCTTCGGCGCCGGCTTGGAGGCCTTCGCCGACGGGGCCGCGCTCGGCGCGGTGGAGTCGGCCAGCGCGGGGCCGGCGGAGAGCAGTGCACCGGCCAGGGCGACGGCGCCGACGGCGGCGGCGGTCCTACGGTTCGCGAGCATGGTGGTATCCCCTTCGGTGCGACGGGCCGGGGCGCGGGTGCGGCGGCCGGACAGGACGCTAGGGAGCCTTTTTGTGGATTCCTTGTGACCCCCGCACCACCGTCCGGCCGGCCGTTCGTGCCCCGTCAGCCGCCCCGGGAGATCCAGTCGCGCCGGGCGGGCAGCCGCAGCGTCGGCTCGTCCCGCGAGGCCAGCGGGAGGCGCACCTCGAAGCGTGCGCCCGGCCCGCCCGGCACGTCGCCGAGGGTGACCGTGCCCCGGTGCAGCGCCGCCTGCTGGGCCACCAGCGTGAGCCCCAGTCCGGAGCCCGGGCTGCCGGGCCGGTGCTGGAACCGGCCGAACACGGCCCCGCGTTCACCGGGCGGCACACCGGGCCCCGCGTCGTCCACCGTCAGCACGGCGAAACCCTCCCGGGAGCGCAGCCGGACCGTGACCCGGGCCGGCTCGCCGGGCTGGTGGCCGTGCACCACCGCGTTGCGCAGCAGGTTGTCGAGCATGATCTTCAGGCCGGAGTCCCAGCCGAAGACCCGCAGCTCGGCCAGCAGTTCCACGTCCAGGAGCAGTTCCGTCGCGCCGTGCCGGCGCGCCGCCTCGCCGGCGGCCGCGTCCACCAGCTCGCACAGGTCGGTGGGGGCGAAGGCGGACACCTCCACCAGATCGCCGAGCGCCAGCATCCGCAGCGCGCCCAGCAGTTCGAGCAGCCGGGCGTGGTCGCTGCGCAGGTCCCGCACCACCTCGGCCCGTTCGGCGGGGGAGAGGTCGGGGTGGGCGGCGAGCACGTCCAGGTCCGTCTGCATGCTCATCAGCGGCGTGCGCAGCTCGTGCGAGGCGGCGGAGGAGAACGACCGGGCGGTCTCCAGCGCCTGCGCCGTCCGCGCGGCCTGCTCGTCGTAGCGGGTCAGGAGCTGGCCGATGGCCGCGGACAGCTCGTCCACCTCCGCGATCTTCACCGGCGTCCCGGCGAACGCCGCCGCCCCGGCCGCCGGGTCGAGGGCGGCGGCCCGCCGGCTCAGGCGCCGCACCGAGGCGGTCGCCCGCCCCGCCAGCCCGTACGCCAGGAGCCCGGACACGGGCGCCGCCAGCAGGGCCACCAGCAGCACCCGCCGCCGCACGGCCGCCACCTGCGGATCGGTGCTCGACGCCGGAGTGTAGATCCACAGGTTCCCCGGAGCGGGGCCCGCCACCGGCACGCTCAGCACCCGCCAGGCGTGCCCCTTGGCGCGGACCGTGACCGGCCCGTCCGGGGTCCGGTCCGGCAGCCGCACCGCCGCCTCGGGCTGCGGGCCGCCCTCCAGGACGGTCGTGCCGTCCGCGCCGCGGACCCGGATCCCCGTGTCCAGGGCGTCCCCGAGCACCTTGCGGTGCTGGTTCTGCTCGGCCTTCGCCCTGCCGCCCCGGTCGGCCGCCAGCAGGGCCCGGGCGTCGGGCAGCACGGCCGCGGCCCGGTCCTGCAACCGCGCGTCCTGCTGCTGGCGCAGGTCGCGGCTGACGAGCCCCAGCACCGCCAGGCCCGCGGCCAGCACCAGCAACGGCATGACCACGGTCACCGAGAGCGCGATCCGGGTGGCGAGCTTCACGACCCGCTCCCCGCCCCGGGCACCCGCAGCACGAAGCCGACGCCGCGCACCGTGTGGATCAGCCGGGGCCGTCCGCCCTCCTCCAGCTTGCGGCGCAGATAGCTGACGAAGGTGTCGACCGCGTCGGTGCGCACCTCGAAGTCGTAGCCCCACACCCGGTCCAGCAGCTGGTCCCGGGTCAGGACGATGCCCGCGTTGCGCACCAGCGCGGCCAGCAGCTCGAACTCCCGGCGGGTCAGGTGCACCTCGGCGCCGCCGTGGTGCACCTGCCGGGTCGCCTGGTCCATCTCCAGCGGCCCGGCGCGCAGCACGTCGCGCCCGCCGCGGGCGGGGCTGCGGCGCAGCAGGGCGTGCAGCCGCAGCACCAGTTCCTCCAGCGCGAAGGGTTTGACGAGGTAGTCGTCGGCTCCGGCCTGCAGGCCGGCCCCCCGGTTGGCCAGCTCGTCCAGGGCCGACA
>NZ_JBHVUQ010000381.1:0-2726 GCF_042884105.1 Streptomyces sp. NPDC058157 | reverse complement strand
GGAGCGGGGCGTGGGGGTGCGTCGGCCCCGGGGGGCCGCCCGGCTGCCCGGGGTCCGCCGTTTCCGGGGTCCGGCCCGGCTCGCCGGGCGGCGTTTGCGGCTCCGCCCACCGCCAGGTGCCGGTGCCCAGTTCCACCACCGCCCGGACCCGCATCGGGCCGTCCCCGCGCCGGGACAGCACCGCCAGCTCCCCGACCCGGGCCGTGCGGTCGCCCGGTCCGAGCCGCTGCGCGTACTCCCGCCGGGCGCGCTGCGGGTCCGTGCTGCGGCCCAGCGTCAGGTGCGGGGTCCAGCCCGCGGAGCGGCCCCGGCAGCCCGGGAAGCGGGCGGCGAGGGCCCGGCGCAGCTCCTGCCAGGGGCCGTCCCCTCCCGCACCGGCCGCCGGGTCCAGCCAGAGCACGGCGTCCTCGCGGCGCCCGAAGGAGTGCACCCCGTCCAGCCGGGCGGTGAACGGCCCCCGCTCCGCCGCCGCTTCGGCCAGCAGCGGCAACGCCCGAGCGAAGGCGGCCTCCGGTACGAAGCCGAACAGCAGGTTGACGTGCGCCGGCCAGCGCGCCACCCCGGGGTCGTGGGCCCGGCGCAGCTCCTCGACGGCCGGGTCGTGCGGCGGGAGCCAGGCCACCGCCGTCCGCGCGGTCGCCGCCACGCCCGCCGGCGCGTCGGCCGCGTCCCCCGCCCCGTACTCCACGGTGGCCTCCACCCCGAAGTGGTCGGAGGCGAACAGCCCGTCCGGCGCGGGGGAGTCGCCCCGCAGCGCCGCCTCCCGCACCCGGGCGCCCGCGCCGGAGGAGAGCAGGATCCGGTCGATGCGGCCCGCCCGCCCCGTCAGGGAGCCGACCGCGGCCAGCGGATTGACCCGGGGGTCGAAGGTGGGCGTGTCGTCGCCGGGGCCGTGCACCTCGCTCCAGGCGTCCAGCAGCCCCAGCGCGGCCGCCGGCCCCTCGGCGCCGGTGCGGCCGTCGTTGAAGTCCCCGAGCAGCGCGAGTCCCGCCGCGAGCCCGCCCAGCCCCTCGGCCAGGCGGGCCAGTTCGGCCTCCCGGCGGCCCGCGCCGTTCGCGGAGTGGTCGCTGCTGAGGTGCGTCGCGGCGACGGCCAGCGGACCGCCGGCGGTGTCCACGGTGACGGCGGTGACCGCCTTGTGCCGGCCGAGCACGTGCAGCCCCGCCTCGCGCACCGGCAGCCGGCTCAGCACCAGCAGCCCGCTGTCCGCCACGTCCGCGCCCTCCGGATCGGTGCCCAGGGTGTACCCGGCCCGCACCCACGGCTCGGCCAGCAGCAGGGCGAGCAGGGCCGGTTCCACCTCCTGGAGGGCGATCACATCGGCGTCGGCCGCCGCCAGCTCCGCCAGCAGCATCGGCCTGCGCCGGGCGGTGGCGATGCGCGGGGCGTCGTACCGGTCCCACAGCGTGTTCCAGGTCAGCAGCCGTACCCGGGCCGGCGGGTACGCGGCCGGACCCGCCTGCACCGGCCGCCAGGCGCCGTCGGCCGGGTCCCAGGCGTGCGGGGTCCGGGCGGCGAAGAAGGGCTCGGGCAGGACCCGGTTGCCGCGCACCCGCCCGGCCGTCGTCGAGTCGATCAGGTCCAGCCCGCGGGCCCGGTCCCACACCAGCTCGCCGTCGGCCTCGACGAACAGCACCCGGTGCCAGGGGATGTCCCCGCCCGGTACGAAGGAGGGCAGCGGCACCCGCTTGGGGGCGGCCCCGCGCTGGAGCAGCCCGAGGGTGAACCGCGCCGGATCGAAGCGGGCGTCCCAGCGGACCTGGTGGTAGAGCTGCTCACTGGTGCGCATCAGAGGTCCTCCCCCTCGAAGACGGCCCCCAGGGATCCCGGAGAGCCCAGGGAGCCCGGAGGGCGCGGGGATCCCGCAGGGCCCAGGGAGCCGGCCGTGTCCTCGACCGTGCCGCCCGCGCCGACGTACCAGGTCCGGTGCGCCTGCCCGGGGTGGGGCGGGCTGAACCGGCGCAGCTGCGCGGTCAGCACGGGCTCGGGCACCGGGTGCGGGCGCACCGCGTTGCGCCGCCGCAGCTCCTCCTCCCCGACCAGCGCCACGACCCGGGTGACCAGGGCGTCCCGGCGGCGGCCGACCGCCCCGGCGAGGCCGCGCTGCTGTTCCGTGAGGGAGGTCGCGTCCCATACGACCGTGCCCCCGGCGGCCAGCGCGCGGTCCAGCCGGTCGAGGCCCTCGCGCAGCACCTCGGGGTTGGCCCGCTGGTCGGCGCGCGCACCCCGGGCCTCGCGCAGGTCGTCCAGGCAGACGTACGCGTCCACCCCCGCCAGGCCCCGCGCGAACGTGCTCTTGCCGCTGCCCGAGGGCCCGCACAGCTGGACCAGCCTCGGGTACGCCGTCGCGTCCCGCCACCGCCAGGTCGCGGCCACGGCCTCCTCGGCGGCGGCCCCGGCGGCGGAGGGCCCACCCACCGCACCCCGGCCGAAGGCCTCGCGGGCCTCCGCCCAGCAGCGGTCGGCGGCGTCGGGGTCCAGGGCGCCCAGCGCCCCGCGCATCCCGGCCCGCAGCGGGCCCAGCGGGTCCGGCCCCAGCAGGCCGGCCTCCTCGGCGCACAGCGCGGACCACTCCACGCACTCGGCCTCCTCGGGGGACAGCTCCGGAAGGGCCGCCGCCAGGGCGTGCAGCACCCCCAGGTCGGCCGCCGAGGCCAGCCGGACCAGCCCGGCCCGCCGTTCCTCCTCCGGGAAGGGCCTGCGCAGCACCGGGTACAGCCCCACCA
>NZ_JBHVUQ010000380.1:1147-2728 GCF_042884105.1 Streptomyces sp. NPDC058157 | reverse complement strand
GCGAAGCGACGCGACGAAGGAGCGCCCTTGACAGGCCGGCCCGACGCGGAAGGACAGTGGGACTGGCGGGAAAGCCCCAACCCTTCCCTGAGACCGGCCCGCCGAGGTCCCGACCATCCCCGATGCTGCCGGGCCTTCGACTCCCGGCCGTCGTGAGGTACCGGCGCAGGGCCCGCCGCACCGTGCCGCCACCGCCCCGCCCGCTGACCCCGCGAGGCGGGTGGGCAGCCACCGGCCCGCCCCCGGCGCCTCGAGGGGGCGAAAACCCCGCCTAACACCCCGGCACCCGTTCCCCCTCCCGAGACAGGGCCGCCAGGACCGGGGCGATCAGGGGGTGGGACTGCGCGCCCCGGCGGGTCGCGGCGAAGACGCGGCGGGTGGCGGAGGGGCCCGTGACCGGGAGGACGCGGACCTCCTTGAGGTCCATGCCGCGCAGGGCCGAGCGCGGGACCAGGGCCACCCCGGCGCCCGCGCCGACCAGGGCGGTCACCGCGCGGAAGTCGTCGGAGGAGTGCACGAACCGGGGCTGGAAGCCCGCCAGTTCGCAGGCCAGCAGGGTCACGTCGTGGCAGGGGTTGCCCGGGTACTGGCCCACCCAGTCCGCGTCGGAGAGATCCGCCAGGGAGACGGCGGGGAGGTCGGCCAGCGGGTGTCCTGCCGGCAGGACCGCGTCGAAGGGCTCCGCGTACAGCGGGATCACCGACAGGCGGCCGTCGTCGGCGCCCGGCGCGCCCCGGTACTCGACCGCGAGGGCCAGGTCCGCCTCCCCGTCGAGCAGTTGGAGCAGGCTCTGGTCGCCCTCGGCGTCCCGGACGCGGAGCCTGATGCCCGGGTGTTCGGCCGCGAGGCGGGCTATGGCCGGGGCCAGGACCTCGGCGATGCCGGTCGCGAAGGCCGCCACCGTGACCTCGCCCGCCGCTCCGCCCGCGTAGGCGGCGAGTTCCGCCTCGGCGCGTTCCAGCTGGGCGAGCACCTCGTGGGCGTGGGCGAGGAGGATCTCCCCGGCCGCGGTGAGCCGTACCCCGCGGCCGCTGCGGTGGAGCAGGGTGTGGCCGGTCTCCTGTTCCAGCGCGGCGAGCTGCTGGGAGACGGCGGAGGGGGTGAGGTACAGGGCTGCGGCCGCGGCGGTCACCGTACGGTGGTCCGCCACGGCCCGCAGGATGCGCAGCCGGCGGGGGTCGATCACCCCTCCATGATGTCAGCCCTGAGCAGCGGAAAGCGCCGCTCGGGCGTCCACGAAGGCGGCCACCGCGCGCTCCACGTCGGCCGTGGAGTGGGCCGCGGACAGCTGGACGCGGATGCGGGCCTGGCCCATCGGCACGACGGGGTACGAGAAGCCGATGACGTACACGCCGCGCTCCAGGAGGAGCTCCGCCATCCGGGCCGCCTCGGCGGCGTCACCGATCATGACGGGGGCGATGGCGTGGTCGCCGGGCAGGATCTCGAAGCCGGCCTCGGTCATCTTCGTGCGGAACAGCTTCGTGTTGGCGGCGAGCTGGTCGCGCAGGTCGCCGGCGGACTCCAGGAGGTCGAGGACCTTGAGGGTGGCGGCGGCGATGAACGGGGCGAGGGAGTTGGAGA
>NZ_JBHVUQ010000380.1:0-1137 GCF_042884105.1 Streptomyces sp. NPDC058157 | reverse complement strand
ACACCAAGAACAACACAAATAGATACGAGGCGGCGATGACCTGGGCTATTTAGTAAGAGAAGAGGTACGGGCGCGAGCGCTGGCGCAGCAGCTCGACGATCTCGGTGCGGGCGGCGACGTAGCCGCCGGAGGCGCCGCCGAGGGCCTTGCCGAGGGTGCCGGTGATGATGTCGATCCGGTCCATGACGCCGTGCAGCTCGGGGGTGCCGCGGCCGCCGGGGCCGACGAAGCCGACGGCGTGGGAGTCGTCGACCATGACCATGGCGTCGTAGCGGTCGGCGAGGTCGCAGATCTCGGTGAGCGGGGCGACGTAGCCGTCCATGGAGAAGACGCCGTCGGTGACGATGAGCTTGCGGCGGGCGCCGCCTTCGGTGGCGGTCTTGAGCTGGGCCTCGAGGTCCGCCATGTCGCGGTTGGCGTAGCGGAAGCGGCGGGCCTTGGAGAGGCGGATGCCGTCGATGATGGAGGCGTGGTTGAGGGCGTCGGAGATGACCGCGTCCTCGGCGCCGAGGAGGGTCTCGAAGACGCCGCCGTTGGCGTCGAAGCAGGAGGAGTAGAGGATCGTGTCCTCCTGGCCGAGGAAGGCCGACAGGCGCGCCTCGAGCTCCTTGTGGACCTCCTGGGTGCCGCAGATGAAGCGGACCGAGGCCATGCCGTAGCCCCAGCGGTCGAGGGCGTCCTTGGCGGCGGCGACGACCTCGGGGTGGTCGGCGAGGCCGAGGTAGTTGTTGGCGCAGAAGTTCAGGACCTCGCCGGGGGCGCCGCCCGCGGTGACCGCGACGGCGGCGTTCTGCGGGGTGCCGATGACGCGCTCGGGCTTGTGCAGGCCGGCGGCGCGGATCTCGGCGAGGGTGGCGCGGAGGTCCTCGCGGACGGACTCGAACATGGTCGGTTCTCCTTGTGCGGTGTGCCGTGCGCCTTCCGGCGGACGGGAGGTGGGGCCGGGCCCCGCGGAGGGGGGAGGGTGTGCGGGGCCCGGCCCGAGGGAGATGGTCTTGTGGTGGCCGGCGGCTGCCGCCCCGCGACCGTACCGGCTGTCGGCCCGGGGGCCGGTGGACCGCGGCGCGGGCCGGCCGGCGGCGGGACGGACCCCGGTCGGACGGTCCGGCGGTGCGGACTCCGGCCGAGCCGTCCGCC
>NZ_JBHVUQ010000379.1:0-2736 GCF_042884105.1 Streptomyces sp. NPDC058157 | reverse complement strand
GTCCTGCAATGGCGGACGCTGACCGCCGACCGGCACACCTCCTTCGGCACGGTCGTCCCCACACCGGAGGAACTCCTCGACGCCGAGCGGGCCGTCCGCCACGTACGCACCGCCCTGACCCGCACCGCCGGCACCCTCACCCCGGCACCCGCCCCCCACCAGGAACCGGACGCGGTGCACTGACCCGCACGTGCACGCCCGACCTTCCCCACCCGAGGCCGGATCGGCAGCCGACCGACGGTCACCGGGCTGTCGTACCCCGCGTCTAGGGTGGTGGCGGGATCGATCAAGGAGCAGGGCAGTGCGAATAGAGCGTCACCAGGTGCGCGGGGCCGTCGTGTCCACGGCGTGCGAGGACTTCACGAACCGCATCGGGGGGCGGGCGCGGTCCCTGTCGAGGGGCGGGCGGATGGCCGTCTACGAATGGCGGTCGATCGCCCGTGAGTTCCTCGACTACCTGGGCGCCCTCTCCGTGGCGACGCCGGACCTCGACACCCCGGAGGCGAAGGCCGCCCTCAAGGACGCCTGCGAAGCTGCGGCCGGCGCCGTGGCCAACGCCGCGTACCACCCGCACTGCAGCTTCCACGTCTTCCTCCCCTACGTGAACTTCGGCATCGACTACGACCCGGGTGAGGACGCCCCCGAGGAGAGCGTCACTCCCGGGTACTGGACCGAAGCGCTGTGCCTGGTCGTCCTCACGGACCAGCTCGGGTGGCACGGCGAGGCCTTCCATTTCGCCCGGCGGAAGTTCGCCGGGCAGGCGCAGGGCACGCCCGCCGGCGAACTCGCCACCGGACTCACGGCCGTGGCCCTGGACGACGCGGGCGACGGGGAGTACCCGCCGAGCGCGCGGGCCAAGCTCGCCGCCGTCGACGCCGCCCTGGACCGCGTCCGAAGCCGCGCCGCGGAGTCCGGCGAGCCGCTCCCGGACCTCCCCGACACCACGGGGCTCCGGGCGCTGCGCGCGCTGCTCGTCGAGGACCGGGAGGCCTTCGACGCCGAGCTCGCCGCCCTCCTGATCGGGCACGCCGCCGCGCAGGGGCCCGCGGCCGGCGCGAGCAGCCTGCTCCCGCTCCTTCCGCTCGCGCTCGCCGCGCTCGCGTACCGGACGCTGGGCTGGGCACCGGCCGTACAGACCGACTACCTCCCGCACGCCCTCGTCACGGGCTTCGAGAGCCAGGGCCCGCGGGTCACCGCGTTCGGCCGCGACCGCCGGCCGGACGCGGTCGCCGCGCTGGCCGCGGGCCCGCTGGTGGTCGAACGGCCGGAGTGCGGGCGGGGCGACCTCACCTGGATCGAGGCCCAGTACGAGGAGCGCTTGCGCGAGGCCTTCACCCCCGTCGACGGCAAGCCCCTCGCCGTGTCGCGGCTCGGCAGCCTGCTGGCCGATCAGGAGCGCCTCTTCGCGTGGCGGGCGGGGGATCCCGGCGACGTCACGGAGGCCCGGCTCGCGACGCTCCGGCTGGCCTCCGCTCTCGGGGCCGCCCTGTTCCGCCTCGCGCTGGCGGAGCCGGGCACCGAGACCGAGGTGACCATCGGCGGCCGCACGCTGCGGTACACGGCCGAGCGGAGCAACCATGCCGGCCCCGGCAACTGGCAGTGGGCCACCGCCTTCGCCCTGATCACGGGCGTGCGCGAGGACCTGGCCCCACTGGTCCTCACCGGCCCCACCTTCGCCCACCCGGACGGCTCCGCCTTCACCGCCTACCGCGGGGCGCTCCACGTCTACCTGACGGGCACCGAGCCCGAAGCGGCCGCGCAGCGGGCGCTGCGCGAGGCCGAGAAGGCCAAGGACTGGGGCCTGCCCATGCCGCCGGCCGTACTGCTGTCGCAGCTGGTCGAGGGGGACGAGGAAAGCTTCAACCTCGCCCTGGCCGACGCGCTCGAAGCCCATCGCGCCTACTACCAGGTCGCCGACCGCGGCGACAGCCCCGAGGTCTCCGTCGACCTCGACGTCCTCGCCCTGGCCTGCCACGCACGCCGCCGCGGCTGGGCCGTCCGCGTGGATTCCCCCTACCTGCCCCAGGACGTCCTGCGGGCTGCCGCACCCCTTCCGGCGTGAGCTCCACGAACGCTCCAGCGGCCCCGCGGGATCACGTGCACGGCTCCGACGACGAGCCGGCCGGTCGTCCGGACCCAGGACGCGTCCGGCTCGTCCGGCACGGGCAGCAGCACGGGCAGCACGGGCGACGCCCCTACCCCCGCTCGATGGCCCCCAGCGCCTCGCGCGTGACCCGGAGGAGCTCCTCGTCCGCCCGGATGCCGTCGTAGCGGCGGGGCGAGGAGACGACCTCGTGCAGTGCCGGCAGGGCCGCTGCCGCCGGTGCGCCGATCGCCCCCAGGACCCGGACGGTCCGCCGCACCAGCGGGGTCGCCGAGTGCCGGGTCAACGGTGCCAGCTCCGGCAGCAGGGCCGCCACGGCCGGTGGCGCGTCGCCGGTGATCCGCCACCAGGCCTCGGCCGCGCCGACCCGGCTCCACTCGCCGGGGCACGTCAGCAGCGGCCGTACCGCGTCGGCGTACCGCGCGGCCCGCGGGCCGAGGTCGGCCAGATGGCGCAGCACCGGCTGACCGAGGCCGGCCCGGGCGGCCGCCCCGCACACCCGCAGCGCGGGTTCCGGATCTCCCGTGACGCGCCAGTACGCCCAGGCGGCGGTCTGCGCACCGCCGTGCCAGGGGTGCCGGCCGGGGCCGGGATCGGCGGTGACGAGCGCGGTGAGCGGGCCGGCTCCGGAC
>NZ_JBHVUQ010000378.1:0-2758 GCF_042884105.1 Streptomyces sp. NPDC058157 | reverse complement strand
GGTCCCGCATCATGCCCGGCCGCTGGCTGCCCTGGCCGGGGTAGAGCAGGGCGACGCGGCGCTGTGCGGGCGGCAGCGGGGCCCCGGCGGCGAAGGCGTCGTCGCCGAGGTCGCCGCGGGCGCCGTCCTCCAGCTGCCGGCGGGCCCGGCGCAGCCGCTCCGTGAACTCCTCCGTGTCGGCGGCCACGATCGCCAGACGGGTCTTCAGCGGCTCGCGGCCGCCCAGCGTGTGGGCCAGCGCCCCCAGCGGGGGCCGGTCCGCCGGGTCGAGTGCCTCGAGGGCGTCGAGCACGTCGCCGATGTGGCGGTCCAGCAGCCGGGGGCTGCCGGCCGACAGGAGGACCAGCTGGGGCGTGCCGGCGCCGGGAAAGGGGGCCTCCAGCGGCGGGCGGGCCGGGGACGGCGAGGGCCGTTCCTCCAGCACCACGTGGACGTTGGTGCCGCCGAAGCCGAAGGAGCTCACGGCGGCCCGGAGCGGGGTGTCCCCGTCCTTCCACGGTCGCGGGGTCTCGGCGAAGCGCAGGCCGGCCGCGGCGACGCCCAGGTCCGGGTGCGGGGCGGTGCGCGGCTGCGGCACGATCGTGCGGTGGTGGACCACCAGGGCCGTCTTGATCAGGCCCGCGATGCCCGCCGCCGACAGGGCGTGCCCGATGAGGGCCTTGCCCGAGCCGAGCCAGCACAGGCTCGGGTCGTCGTCCGGCCACTCGGTGCGCAGCCGCCGCAGCGCCTCGATCTCGGCGCGGTCGCCCGCGGCGGTGCCCGTGCCGTGGGCCTCCAGGAAGCCGACGGAGGACGGGGGCACCCCGGCGTCCTCGTAGGCCCGGCGCATGGCGCGCAGCTGGCCCTCGGCCGTGGGCACCAGCGGGCCGGGGGAGGCGCCGTCGTTGGCGGAGCCGATGCCCCGGATCACGGCGTAGACGCGGTCCCCGGCGGCGAGTGCGTCGGCGAGCGGCCGGATGACGACCGTGCCGGCGCCCTCGCCGAGGACGAAGCCGTCGGCCTCCGCGTCGAACGGGCGGCACACCCCGGCGGCGGACAGCGCGCGCAGCCGGGAGAAGCCGATCAGGCTGTCGGGCGTGAGGTTGAGGTACACGCCGCCGACGACCGCGATCCGGCAGGTGCCCCGGTGCAGCTGGGCGATCGCCTGGTCGAGGGCGACGAGGGAGCCGGAGCAGGCGGCGTCCACGGCGAAGCTGGGGCCGCCGAGGTCGAACTGCCGGCTCACCGTTCCGGCGGCCATGTTGAGCAGGCTCCCGGGCAGGGTGAAGGACTGCACGGCGCCGAACCGCCGGGCCTGCTCCCGGGCGGCTCCGCGGTCGAAGGCGCCGTCCGCGGCCCCCTCCTCCTCGGCCAGGGAGATCGCCCGCAGCGGGGCCGCCATCAGGTCCTTGTAGTCCGAGACGGAGAGGCCGAAGAAGACGCCGGTGTTCTCCCGGTCGAAGTCGCCGCGCCCCAGTCCCGCGTCGTCGAGGGCCTCGCGGGTCACGTCGAGCATCAGCCGGTGCTGCGGGTCCATGGCCCGGGCGCGGGCGGGGGGCACCCCGTAGTGGAGGGCGTCGAAGCGGTCCACCCCGTCCAGGAAGGCGACCTGGTCGGTGTAGGCGGCGTGGGTGGCCGAACGGTCTCCGGGCTCGTGGTAGGTCCCGTGGTTCCAGCGCTCCGCCGGGACGGAGGAGAACTGGCGCTCCGCGCTCATCAGGAGCTCCCAGTAGGCGCGGGTGTCCCGGGCGCCCGGGAAGCGGCAGCCGAGTCCGGTGATGGCGATGTCGGTCATGACGGTGTTCCTTCGGTGTGTGGTGCGCGTGGTGGTGACGGGGACGAGGGGGAACGGGGCGGGGCGCGCCGGGTCAGGGAGGCGCGGGGACCGGGGGCGGGGGCGCCGCCAGGACCGCCCGGGTCGGGCACCGGCCGGCCGCAGGGGGCGGGGGCGGCGCGGGCCGGGGCGGCGCGGGCCGGGGCGCCGGCCGTGCGGCGGTCACCGGCCAGGGCGCCCACCAGTTCCAGGCGCCCGCCAGGCGCATCAGCGCCGGTACCAGGACCCCCCGCACCAAGGTGGCGTCGAGGAGGACGCCGAGACCGGCGCCGATGCCGAAGAACTGCAGGAGGGACACCTGCGAGGTGCCGAAGCTCAGCAGGGTGAACGCGAGCAGGGCGCCCGCGGTCGTCACGATGCCGCCGGTGCGGGAGACGCCCGAGACGATCGACGTGGCGTTGTCCTCGCCGGCCTCGTGCGCCTCCTTGATGCGGGCGAGCACGAACACCTCGTAGTCCACCGACAGCCCGAAGACGATGCAGAACAGCAGCACCGGCATGGTCGTGCTGAGCGGCCCGGGCGTGAAGCCCAGCAGGTCGCGCAGATGGCCCGACTGGAACACCCAGACCATCGCGCCGAGGACGGCCGCGAGGCTCAGGGCGTTCAGGGCGATCGCCTTCAGCGGCAGCAGCAGGCTCCGGGTGAAGCCGAGCAGCAGGGCGAAGGTGGTCAGGGCGATCAGGTACAGCGCCAGCGGGAGCCGCGCCCCCACCGTGGCCTTGGCGTCGACCAGGACCGCGCTCGGCCCGCCGACGAGGACGGTGGCCCCCGCCGGGGCCGGAGTGGCTCGGACCTCGCGCACCAGCCGCTGCGCGGCGCTCGACCGGGGGTCGGCCAGCGGCACCACGGAGAGCCGCTGCGGCCCGGCGCCGGCGGCACCCGCCCCGGCCGGGGCGGACCGCGGGGCGGGGCCGGGGGCCGGCTCCGGCAGGCCCTGCCGGAAAC
>NZ_JBHVUQ010000377.1:0-2828 GCF_042884105.1 Streptomyces sp. NPDC058157 | reverse complement strand
CGGTCATGCCGGACGGCTGGACCTCCAAGGCCGACCCCCTGGAGCAGAGCCCGAAGACCTCGTCCCCGCCCGCGGCGCCTTCGTCCTGCGGGGGCCTGCTGGACGGGCAGAGCGTGGTGGACGCGAGCACGGCGACCGCCTCCGCCGACGCGACCGCCATGTTCAGCGGCGGGCACTCCGCCGGGAACGGCGTCATCCCGGGTATGGAGAAGCTCTACTCGTTCCCGGACGGCGGTGCGCAGCGGGCGATGGAGGACATCCGCGCCCTGGTCGCCCGGTGCCGCAGCGTGGAGTTGCCGCACGCGGCGCAGGAACCGGCCGAGACCGCCGGTTTCGCCGTCGCCGCCGGGCCCCGCCTCGGGGACGAGAGCCTGGTCGTCCAGGCCGCGGTGCCGGTGGGCGGCGAGACGGCGCACGCGGACGCGACCGTGGTCCGTGTGGGGAGTTCACTGGTCGTCATCAGCAGCGTCCTCACACTGACCCCGGCCGAGGCCACCACCGTCGCGGGGTTCATGCCGACGGCGGTGGCCCAGCTCACCTCGGACCACCCCGAACCCGCCGGCTAGACCTCACGGGCCTGTCCCTGCTCCTGTTCCCGACGGAGGAAGCACCGCGCACGTCCGCCCGGGGTTCGGGGCGGGGTCAGGGGTGGCGGGTGGTGGCTGAGGCGAAGCCCAGCCAGGTGTGGCGGTTGTTCCACCAGCACCAGCCCACCTTGGGGGCGTCGCGCCGCTCCCGCCCGTCCCGGCCGGTGCCGTTGCCGATCCAGATCGCCGGGGTGCGGGCGTCCAGGGTGCCGCCGGGCTTGCGCAGGCGGGAACCGATGGTCATGAAGCAGTGGTTGCGCTCCAGCACCTCGGGCCGCTGTAGCAGCCAGTGGATCCCCTCGGTCAGCACGAGCGGGGTGCGGCCCTCCTCACCGAAGGAGGTGAGGGCCTCCTGCGGGCTCCAGTCGGCCATGTGGTCGCCGCGGTCGAGTCCGGAGACGAGGTGGACGGGCGCGTCGGGCAGCTCGGCGTGGTGGGGTGCGAAGCGGTCGACGTCGGTCATGTCGGTGACGACGAAGCCCGGCTTGCCCGCGTGACGCAGCAGCGGTGCGAGTACGGAAGCGGGGGCGAGGTCCGGGTGGACGGCGAGCAGGACGTCGCCGTCCCCGGGGCCGGCGTCCTCGGCGAGGGTGCGCAGCGCGGCGGCGGAGATCCCGGCGAGCCGGGGCACGCCGAGGTCGATCAGGCGCTCCGCCTGGGCGGCGAGCGGCGGAAGCGGGGGCAGGGCGGTGGCGGGGGCGGGAGCGGAAGGGGTTTCGGGCACGGGCACGGTACTCCCTCGTTCTCGTTTCGTGATCGAAGCGGCGGCCCCGGGTCAACGAGCCGGCCCGCGGCGTCGTTCCCGGCCGCGGACCGCGCCGCGCCGCCCCGCGCCGCCCCGCGTCCGGTTCACATCCTCCGGTGCGCGTGCAGCAGGTACTCCTCCCGGTTCAGCGGATTGTGATCGGTGCGGACCCGTGCGCGCGGGGTGCGGGCCGGGCGGTGGTGGGCGAACTCCGTCTCCAGGACGCCCGTTCCGCTGGTGAGCTCCGGCAGTTCCCGCTCCAGGCCGTGCACCCGGTCCGCGGGCAGATGGCCCTCGACCACGTACCGGTCCCCCTGCTCGACCGGAGTGCCCGGCAGGGCACCGTGGCGGGCCAAGGCGAGCGCGACCGCGGGGTAGGCGTCCTGCGCGAACTCCAGGCGGAACCGGTGCACCGGTTCGTGCACCTGCGTCGTGGCCCGCCGCAGCGCGGCCATCAGGACGAGCGGCGTCAGGGCCCTGAACTCGCCGGCCGTGCTGCGGATGCTGCAGAAGCCCGAGTGGGTCATGGTCACCGCGCAGTCGGGCACCTGCCAGCCGGACAGGCCCTGCCGCAGCGTCGTGCGCACGGTCTCCTCGACGGCCCGCATGTAGCCCGGCGGGAGCGAGCCGAGTTCGACCTCCCGGCGGAAGGCGACGCCGCTGCCGGCCGGCGCCGGCTCCACCCGCAGCCCCACCGTCGCGAGGAACGGATTGCCCCCGTGGTCGAGGACCTCGTGCGCGGCGCCCGTCCCGGTGACGCGTTCCACGCAGATCGGTGTCGTCTCGCGGAAGGAGACCTCGATCCCGTACTCCTCGGCGAGGGTGGCCGCGAGGACCTCCTTCTGGACCTCTCCGTAGAGGGACACCGACACCTCGCCTCCGTCCGGGTCCTGGCGCAGGCCGATCAGCGGATCCTGCTCGGCGAGCCGGGCGAGGGCCGTGTGGAGGTCGCCCGTGCGCGCCGGGCCGGCCGGCACCACGACGCTCTCCAGGGTGGGCGCGGCGAAGACGGATCCGTACGGGCGGCCTTCGGGCTCCCGGCCCACCACGTCCCCGATCCGGACCGTCGGCAGGCCGCGCAGCGTCGCGATCTGCCCGGCCCGCGCCACCGTACGGCGCTCGGCCGCGCCGCGGTCGAAGACGGCCAGGCCGGTGACCTTGTGCCGGACGCCGCGGACCGTGACGTGCTCGCGGGCCCTGAGCTCGCCGGAGAACAGCCGGACGTAGGGGATCCGTTCACCGCCCTCCCCGCGCTCCACCTTGAACACCCGGCCCGACAGCGGTCCGTGGGGATCTCCGGCGACGGCGGGCAGCAGGTCCGCGATGCCCTCGACGAGGGCGTCGACACCGGCGCCGGTGATCGCCGAGCCGACGTACACGGGGTGCACGCGCGCACGGCCCGTCTGCCGCGCGAGCGAGGCCCGCAGGCGGGCGTACGGGAGGGGGGTCCCGTGGTCCAGGTAGGCGCCGAGCAGGTCGTCGTCGTGGGTGGTGAG
>NZ_JBHVUQ010000376.1:0-2845 GCF_042884105.1 Streptomyces sp. NPDC058157 | reverse complement strand
GCGGCCGTCCGGGTCGCGCCCGTGGGCCTGCGCCGCGTGCCGGGCCACCAGCAGCAGCCGGTCCCCGCCCCGCACCGGGCAGCCCCCGACCACCCCGTCCGCCGCCGCCACCCGGGGCAGCACCGGCGAGGCCGCCGTCACCCGCAGCAGTTCCTCCGCCAGCCGGGGCCGCAGCTCCGCGTCCGCGGCCTGCCCCCACAGCCCGGCGTCCGCGCACCACGCCACCGCCCGCGGCAGCGCCGCCACCGTCGTGTTGACCGCCGCCACCGCGAGCATCGCCGACAGGGGGTCCCCGCCGGGCAGCAGGGCGCGCAGCCGCTCCGCCGCCCGGGCCGCCTCCGCCGCCGCGCCCGGCCGGGGGAGGCCCGGCAGGTGGTCCCGTACCGAGGCCGCCGCCGCCTCGGCCGAAGCCCGCGCGAGCACCAGCGGGTCGGCCGCGCAGTCCAGCAGGGCGCACACCACCGACCCCGCCAGCTCCCGCGCCAGCGCCACCACCTCCACCTCCCCGCCCCGCCCCAGCGGCGCCAGCCCCCGTTCCAGCAGCGGCCGCCACACCTCCCGCAGCCGTTCCACCCCCGCCGCCCCCAACGCCTCGGCCAGGCCGCGCCGGCCGGCCCGGTGCCCGCCGCCCTCCTCGTCGAACAGCACGCCTCCCCCCAGCGCCTCCCGCGCCGCCCCGCCCGTCGTCCCCGCCGCCGTCCGGTCCAGCGGCAGCCGGTTCAGCGCCTGCCGGTACGCCTGCGCGTCGTGCACCAGCACCGTGCCGCCGAGCCGCCGCACCCCGCTCCCGCGCGTCGCGGCCAGCAGCCCGAAGAGGAGGGGATGGCCGCCCAGGTACACCCGGCGGTCCCGCCTGCGGGCCCGGGTGTGGGCCCGGGTGTGGGAGCTGGTCATCGGACGTGGACCTCTTTCATGTCGACGGGCCGGTAACGCCGGTCCCAGTACCAGAGCAAGGTGCGCCGCGCACCCCAGGAACGCAGCCGCCGCAGGCTGTTCTCCACCACCAGCCGCTCGCAGCGCACGACGCGCGCACTGTGCTCGCGCGCCCGGTTGAGCAGGGTGACGTCCTCCGAGCCCTCCTCCAGCGGCTCCCGCGGCGCCCCGCCGCAGCGGACGTACAGCTCGGCCGTGATGCCGAGGTTGTGGCCGTGGCACAGCACGTACGGGGCCCGGAAGCGCGGGCCACGGTGCGCGGGCCGCCACCGGCCGTACAGCGCCGACAGCCGCACCAGCGCCGGCAGCAGCCGGGCCTGCGCGAACCCGGGCCGCTCGTCCCGGCGCGGCACGCTCCGCCCGCACAGCATCTCCGCCCCCCGTGCGAACTCCGCGCGGGCCACGGCCGTCCAGTCCCGGGCCGGCAGACAGTCCGCGTCCGTACGCAGCAACAGGCGCGCCCCGCCCCGTACCGCGTACCGGAACCCGGTGTCGGCCGCCGTCCCCGCCCCGGGTTCGGGTTCGTGGACCAGCTCGACGGGAAACGGCGCCGAGCGCGCGAACTCCCGTACGATCCGGGCCGTGCCGTCCGTCGAGGCGTTGTCGACGACCACCAGCCGGAAGTCCCCGTCCTCCTGCGCGGCCAGCGCCGCCAGGGTCGCCCCGATCGACCCCGCCTCGTCGTACGCCGGGACCACCACCCACAGGTTCACCGCACACCCCCGCCCAGCCGGGCCGCCGCCAGCGCCGACACCGCCGCCCGGTCCGGTTTGCGCGAGCGCCCCGACAGCGGGATCCGCGCGAACAGCAGCGCGTCCGGCCGGGCCGTGCCCATCGCCCGCAAGGGCTCCGACAGGGCCGCGCGCAGCGCCGGTTCGGGCACCCCGCGCTGCGGCTGCACCACCGCGACGAGCCGCTCGTCCCCGTCGCCCGCCGGCACCCCGACGAGCACGCCCAGCTCCACGCCCGGCACGTGCAGGCCCGGTTCGTACAGCCCCGGGTAGATGTTCTCCGCCCGCCGCAGCACCATGTCCTTGCAGCGCCCCTCCAGCACGATCCGCCCCGCCCCGTCCAGCCGCGCCCGGTCACCGGTACGCACCCACGGGTCGGGCTCCTCGCCCAGGTAGCGGTCCCGGGCGGCCGGGCCGGTCAGCAGCAGCTGCCCCCGCGCGTCCACCGCCGTACGCACCCCGGGCAGCGGGGCGCCCACCAGGTCCCCGGCCGCGTCGAAGGCGGCCTTCTCCCGGGACTCCACGGCGGCCGCCGGGAACAGCTCCGTCAGCGCGTACACCCCCCACGCCTCCCGCGCCCCCGCCGCCCGCACCCGCCCCAGCAGCGCCGCGCTCGCCGGGGCCGAACCCGTCCACACCCGGCCCCCGAACCGGGCCCCCGCCCCGAGCGCGTCCCGCAGCTGCGGCGGGGTCAGGTACGTGTCCCGGGGCGCCAGCCGCGCCAGCTGCCGGGCCAGCACGACGGGGGTGCGGGCCGGCAGTGCCACCGGCGCGCCCTGCGCCAGCGAGGGCACCAGCACGAAGAAGGTCCCGCCCAGCACGGGCGCGCCGCCGCGGGCGTCGAAGAGGGAGGCCACCGTCTCCATCCCGGCCGCCAGCCCCGCCCGCGTGTGCACCACCGCACGCGGCCGGGAGGTGGTCCCGGAGGTGAACACCACCACCGCGTCCCCGTCCCCCTCGCACCCCGCCGGCACCCCCGCCCGCGGGGCCCCGAGGTCCAGCGCGGGCGCGCAGCCCGGCAGCCGGGGCCCGACGGTGGCCACCGGCCCCAGCGCGGCCAGCTCCGGCAGCTCCAGCCGGGCCCGCCGGGCCAGCGGCGCCGCCCAGCCCGCCACCGCCTGCGCGGCCGCGTCGGCCAGCACCAGCGCAGGCCGGGCCAGCTCCAGCCGGGCCCGCAGCAC
>NZ_JBHVUQ010000375.1:0-2922 GCF_042884105.1 Streptomyces sp. NPDC058157 | reverse complement strand
ACACGGAGTCGTCGGGTTCGGCCCTGAAGCGCAGGCGTCCGGGCCGCTCGGGCAGACCCCGTTGCGGGGTCCAGCGGTACAGGAAGCGTTCCACCAGGAGTTCGTACCCCGCGGAGCGTGCGGCCGTGAAGCGGGCCTCGGCGGCGGCGCGCAGGGCGGGCTCCTCGCGCCAGCCTCCGGGCAGGTTGATCTCCAGGTCGACCCGCCAGGGGACGGAGCGCAGCAGTTCGGCGCCCGCCTCCTCCTCGCCCTCGGCCACGTCGAACCAGTTGATGTTGACGGGCTCCGGGTCGTCGGGGCCGCCCCACCACGCGCCGCGTGCGACGACCTCGCCGTCGCGCAGCGCGACGCGCTTCCAGTCGGGGCGGAACCGGGTGCGCCGGTGGCCCTCGGCGGCGCCGAGGGGGTCGGGGAGTGCGTCGAAGAGATGGGCGTCGCTCGCGCAGAGCGCGCGGATGACCGGATCGGTCATGGATTCCTCCGGGATCAAAGGCTGCTGCTCGGAGCGCTCCCGGTCAGAACTGGTGGACCACGCCGGGGCAACGGAAGGGGGAGCGCGGGAAAGGCATGGACTGGGGCGGACGGCTCCCGTGTGCGGGGGCCGCCTCTCGGTCTGACCGGATCCATGCAGGTCAGCGGGGCGGGAAGTCCGTAGGATGGGGTGGAGCTCCTCCGGGAGGAAACCCCTGCCCGGAGGTCCCATGCCCCCTCACACGACACGCCGGCTGATCGGGCGGAGCCGTGAACTGGAGGCGCTGGAGCAGTTGTTGCGGGAGGTGCGGGACGGGCGCAGCCGGGTGCTGGTGCTGCGCGGCGAGGCCGGCGTCGGCAAGTCGGCACTGCTCGGCCGGCTGGCCGAGCGGGCCGTGCCGTTGCGGACCGTGCAGGCGGCCGGGGTCGAAGCCGAGTCCGAGTTCGCCTACTCGGCCCTGCAGCGCCTGTGCGCCCCTCTGCTGTCCCACCTCGACCGGCTCCCGCCGGTGCAACAGGACGCGCTGCGGGTGGCGTTCGGGCTGAGTGCGGGGAACCCGCCCGAGATGCTGCTGGTCGGGCTCGCGGTCCTCGGTCTCTTCGCCGAGGCCGCCGCGGAGTCGCCGCTGGTGTGCCTGGTCGACGACGCCCAGAGCCTGGACCTGATGTCCCGGCGGATCCTCGCGTTCGTCGGGCGGCGGCTGGACGCCGAGTCGGTGGCCCTGGTGTTCGCCGAACGGACCGCCGACGGGGAGGGGTCGGAGGGGTTCGCGGGCCTGCCGGAGCTCATGCTGCGGGGGCTGGCCGACGCCGACGCGCGGGCCCTGCTCGACGGGGCGCTCGCGGCTCCGGTCGACGCCCGGGTGCGGGACCGGATCGTCGCCGAGACCGGCGGGAACCCCCTCGCCCTGCTGGAACTCCCCCGGGACCTGTCGCCGGCGGAGCTGGCGTTCGGCTTCGCCGGCCCCGGCAAGGGGCCGCTGGCGTCCCGGGTCGAGGAGGGGTTCCGCCGGCGGGTGGAGGCGCTGCCGGCCGACACCCGTGCCCTGCTGCTGGTCGCGGCGGTCGAACCGGTGGGCGACGCGCCGCTGTTGTGGCGTGCACTGCGGCTGCTCGGCATCGGGATCGAGGCCGGGGCGGCGGCCGAGGCGGCGGACCTGATCACGCTGGGCGCCCCGGTGCGCTTCCGCCACCCCCTGGTGCGTTCGGCCGTCTGGCGGGATGCGGACGCGGCCTCGCTGCGGGCCGCGCACGGCGCGCTGGCCGAGGCCACCGACGCCGGGCGCGACCCCGACCGGCGGGCCTGGCACCGGGCCCACGCCGCGGTCGGGCCGGACGAGGAGGTCGCCGCCGAGCTGGAGCGCTCCGCCGACCGGGCCCTGGCCCGCGGCGGACGGGCCGCTGCGGCGGCCTTCCTGGAACGTGCCGCCGCCCTCACCCCCGATCCCGGGGAACGGGCGCGACGCGCCCTGGCGGCCGCGGCGGCCCACCTCGCCGCCGCCGTGCCGGCCCGGGTGCCCGACCTGCTGGCCGCCGCCGAACTGGGGCCGCTGGACCCGCTGCAGTCGGCCCACGCCAGCCGGCTGCGGGCGAAGGCGGCGGCGATGACCGCCCCGGGGCTGGGCACCGTCCAGCCTCTGCTCGACGCGGCGGGCCGGCTCGTGCACCTCGACCAGGCCGCGGCGCGGGAGACCTGCCTGGCGGCGTTCGGAGCGGCCGTCTGGGCCGGCCGTTACGACGAGGGCGGGCTGCGGCGGGCAGCGGCGGCGGCGCGCGACCTGCCGCCCGGCGAGGAGACGGCGGGGGTCTTCCTCAGGGCCCTCGTCAGCTGGACCACGGACGGGCCGGCGGCCGCCTTCCCGCTCCTGGCGCGGGCGGTGCGCTCGCTCACCCGCGACGAGGACCTGGCCGTCCTGTGGCCCGCCGCCAACGCGGCCGTGGAGCTGGGCGACCTCCAGGCCTGGCTGGACATCACCGGCCGGGCGGTGCGCTTCGCCCGCACGACGGGCGCCCTGTCGGTGCTCTCCACGGCCCTCCCCTACCGGGCCGCCTCGCTGTGCTACACGGGGCGCTTCGCCGAAGCCCGGGACCTGCTGGCCGAGGCGCCCGCCTCCGGCGACGCGGTGGGGGTGGCCACGCACATGGTCTCGACGGCCCTGCTCGGCGCCTACCAGGGTCGGGAGCGGCCGGCGCTGGAGCTGATCGGCGCCATGGAGAGGGAGGGCGAACAGCGCGGTCTGGGCCGCCTCACCGGCATGGCGGCGTGCGCGCGGGCCGTGCTCCACAACGGCCTGGGCAACTACGCCCTGGCCATGGAGGCGGCGCTCCGGGGCGACGCCTACCAGGACCTCGTCGTGCACCACTGGACGTGCGCCGAACTCGTCGAGGCCGCGACCCGGGCCGGCCGTCCGGACCTCGCGGCCCGGGCGCGCGAGCGGCTGGCCGACTGGG
>NZ_JBHVUQ010000374.1:0-2991 GCF_042884105.1 Streptomyces sp. NPDC058157 | reverse complement strand
GAACGGGGCGGACCTGGAGGTGTCCGCCGCCCTGCGGGCCGTCGCCGGGGAGCCGGCCGGGCACCCGGAGCGCAAGACGGTCCGGGAGACCTTCGAGTACGCCGTGACCGTCACCAACCACGGCCCCTCCGCCGCCCGGCAGGTGGTCGTCACCGACCGGCTGCCCGCCGCGCTGGAGTTCGTCTCCTCGCGGGACGGGTGCGCTCCCGAGGGCCGCGACGTCCGCTGCGGTCCGCTCCCCCTGCTGCCGGTGGGGCGCACGCACACCTGGGTGATCACGGTCCGGCTGGCGGCCTCGTACGAGGGCGACGGCTCGGACGTCGTCAACGAGGCCCTGGTCGGCGCGGAGACCGCCGACCCGGACCCGGGGAACAACACCACCTCGCTGACCGGCCTGAAGATCCCGCCCAACGCGCGGACGGCCGACCTCGCCCTGACCAAGACGGCCCTGCTGGAGCGCGGCCGGACCTGGGTCCGGCCCGGGGAGAAGTTCACGTACCGGATCACCGTGCGCAACCAGGGCCCGGCCACCGCACGCCAGGTGCGGGTCACCGACCTGCTGCCGGCCCCGCTGGTCCTGCTCTCCTCCCCCGACGACTGCGAGCCCGCCGCGGGCGGCGGGAGCCGGGTCGTGTGCCCGGCAGTGGACCGGCTGGCCGCCGGGGAGAGCGCGGAGTTCCGCATCACCGTGCGGGTACCGGACCGTGACCGGGCCAACCCGCCGGGGCGCGGCTGCACCCCGCTCGACAACATCGCCCGTGTCACCTCGGCGAGCTTCGACCCCGACCTCTCCGACAACACCAACCGGCCGGGTACCACCGCCCCGGGCGGCGGACCGCTGTGCCTGCGCCGCGACGGCGGGGACGGGCACGGAGGCCACGACGGCGGGCACGACGGGCAGCACGACGGCGGGCACCACGGCGAGGACTGCCCCCGCGACCACGACCACGGGCAGGACCACGACCACGAACACGAGCAGGACCACGGCCGGGACCAGGACCAGGGCCGCGACGACGACCACCACGGCCGCGGGGACCTGGCCGACTCCGGCTCCCCCGCCTCCGGTCCGCTGATGGGGACCGCGGGCGCCCTGGTCGCCGCCGGTGCGGTGCTGCGTACGGCCTCCGCCCGCCGGGGCCGCCGCAGGGGAACCAGCCCGTGAGGCGCCGCGGCTCCCGGCTGCGCCGCACGGCCGTGGCGCTGCTCTGCGCGGTCGCGGCGGCCCTGCCCGCCCTCCCGGCGGCCGCGCAGCCGGACCCCGTACGCACCGCGCCCCGGAACGTGTCCTTCCCGGTCTACGAACCCTTCGACAGCTCGACCAATTCGGGCACCGCCACGGGCAACGCCTCGTACCCGGACCCCGGCTGGCTCAGGCTCACCTCGACCAGCACCGGCCAGGCCGGAACCTGGAAGATGAAGGACTCCTTCTCCTCCGCCCTCGGCATCGTCGCCGAGTTCACCTACGCCACCTACGGGGGCTCCGCCTTCGACGGCAAGCGGGGCGACGGACTCTCCTTCTACCTGACGGACGGATCGGCGGCCGACGGGGTGGGCGCGACCGGCGGCTCGCTCGGCTACGCCTGCTCGATGTCCGGCAGCACCTGCACGGGCCGGCCCGGGGTGCCGGGGGCGTACCTCGGCATCGGGCTGGACGAGTTCGGCAACTTCTCCTCCTCCAGCGTGGGGAACGGCGGGCCCGGCGCGGCGCCGAACAAGATCGTCGTACGCGGCGGCGGCAACGGTTCCACCGGATACCGCTACGCCACGGCCGTCACCCCTCCCGGCTCCACCGTGGAGACCGGCAGCCGCGCCAAGAACCGGACCATCCGGGTCTCCCTCCTGCCCAGCGGGAAGAAGATGCTGCTCTCGCTGTGGTCCGACAGCGGCCCGGGCACCGACATGACCAAGCTCCTCACCGACTACGACGTCACCTCCATCGCCAACCAGCCCGCCCTGCCCGCCACCCTCAAGGTCGGGTTCTCGGCGGGCACCGGCTCCGCGACCAACAACCACGAGATCAACGAGCTCAGGATCAACGTCCCGGTCGACCTGTCCGTGAAGAAGACGGTGGACACCAAGACCGTGCCCGCGGGCGGCGGCCCGGTGACCTACACCGTGACCGTCTCCAACGACCAGACCAACGACGTCACCGGCGCGGTCGTCCGCGACACCGTGCCCGGCCTGACGGACGTGACCTGGACGTGCAGGGCCGACACCGGCAGCGCCTGCGGGAAGGCGTCGGGCAGCGGAAGCGCGCTGGACACCACGGCGGACCTCAAACGCGGCGGCACGGTCACCTACACGATCACCGGCACCGCCCCGGCCCAGCCCGCCACCCTCGCCAACACGGCCACGGTGACCGCCCCCGCCGACCGCTCCGACACCGACCCGGCCGACAACACCTCCACCGCCGACCCCGTCACGGTCACCGCCCGAGCCGACGTGGAGGCCCTCAAGGAGAGCCTCGGCGCCGGCCCGATCGCCCCCGGCGAGACCTTCGACTACCGGATCACCGCCCGCAACAACGGCCCCTCGGACACCTCCTCGGTGGCGGTGGCCGACACCCTGCCCGCGTCCCTGTCCTTCGTCTCCTCCCCCAACCGCTGCACGGCGAACGGACAGGTGCTGTCCTGTCCGGTCCGCGTCGCCCTGGCGGCCGGAGCGCAGACCACCTGGACCTACCGGGTCCGGCTGGACCCCGGGTACACGGGCGACGGCTCCGACCTCGGCAACACGGCCACCGTCAGCCACGCCGTCCCGGACCCCCGGCCCGCCAACAACACCAGTACGGCGGCCGGCCCCCCGGGCGGGACGCCCGTCCCCAAGGCCGACCTGTCGACGGTGAAGGCCACCACCACCACGACCCGGGTCGCCCCCGGGCAGACCTTCGCCTACCGGGTGACGGTCACCAACGCCGGCCCCTCCACGGCCCGCCGGGTGAGGATCACCGACCCGCTGCCGTCCGCCCTGTCCCCGGCCGCCCCGGCCGAC